>CACXFP010000026.1 GCA_902766985.1 uncultured Bacteroidia bacterium
ATCGGAATAGACGAACATGACCATGAAGGCCGCGTCATCACACTGGAGATGCCAGCCTTCTATCTTGTCAACGTGTATGTCCCCAATTCGCAGGACGGACTGCGCCGGCTGGATTACAGGATGAAATGGGAGGACGATTTCCGTTCTTATCTCGGCACATTGGCTTCCCGAAAGGGAGTGGTCGTATGCGGGGACCTCAATGTGGCCCATCAGGAGATAGACATAAAAAATCCGGCTTCCAACCGCCGCAACGCCGGTTTTACCGACGAAGAGCGTGGCAAATTCACCGACCTCCTCGCTTCCGGCTTCACCGACACCTGGCGCTTTTTAAATCCTGACGAGGTCAAATACTCCTGGTGGTCATACCGTTTCCAGGCACGTGAGAAACATGTGGGATGGCGTATCGACTATTTCCTGGTGTCGGATCTACTTAAAGACAAGGTGGCCGGAGCAGGCATACACAATGAGATTTTCGGGTCGGACCACTGTCCCGTGACCCTTCTCCTTGATGTTTGATTTTTCCGTTGTTTTGTTCCATGGGAATCACTATCTTTGTCCAGCCTTTTTGAGGTTGAACGAACCAGACAAATAGTTCCTATGAAAGTTTCCATTATAATGGGTTCTGTCAGCGACTACGACGTCATGTCCGGCGCTGAACAGATGCTGTCCGCGTTTGGCGTGGACTTCGAGAAGAAAGTGATAAGCGCCCACCGTACACCTGATCTGATGTATGGATATGTCAAAGGGGCCAGGGACCGCGGTGTCGGCGTAATCATCGCCGGGGCGGGCGGTGCCGCCCACCTTGCCGGAGTTGCGGCCGGACTGACCACCCTTCCCGTGATTGCGGTGCCCATGCAGACAAAGTCCCTAGGAGGTTTGGATTCTCTCCTATCCATGGTCCAGATGCCGACCGGAATCCCTGTTGCTACCGTTGCGATCGGAGGAGCGAAAAATGCGGCGATCCTGGCTGTCGAAATCCTGGCGCTTTCGGATCCTGCACTTAAAGAGAAGCTCGACGGCTACAGAAAACAGCAAGCGGAAAAAATCATAAATACAACAATCTGAAAATGAGCAGCTACAGAGTTTATGTCGAGAAAAAGCCCGAATTTCGGGTTGAAGCGGAAAGCCTCCGCAACGAACTGAACGAAAACCTGCAACTGCACCTTCGGAACCTGCGCCTCATCAATATTTACGACCTTTTCGGTTTCTCCCCCGAACTGCTGGAGAAATCGGAGTACGGCGTATTCGGTGAAACGGTTACCGATGATGTGAAGGTATCCGATGACACTTCCCTCGGACTGATCGGCCTTGGGGAGAATGCCAGGTACATCGCGGTGGAATACCTGCCCGGACAGTTCGACCAGAGGGCCGCTTCCGCGGAGGCATGCGTCAGGCTGGTCGATCCAAAAGCCGACGTGAGGATAAAGAGTTCGAAACTGCTTGTCTTCGACGAGGATTCTACTGATGAGACGGTGGAGAAGATCCGCCATTATTCAATAAATCCCGTCGAGTCCCGCCAGAAGGACCTTTCCATCCTTTCGGATACCGACTACGCCCCTGTAAAACCGGTTCCGGTCCTTGACGGTTTCAGGGAACTGACGGACCGTGAGTCATTCTGCAAGAAAATGGGCCTCGCGATGAATGCGGACGACCTCGCCGAGGTTATAAGATATTTCACCGAGGAGGGTCGGGATCCCAATGAGACCGAACTCCGTATCCTCGACACATACTGGAGCGACCATTGCCGCCACACCACATTTACATCCGAACTTGAGGATATCAAGGTCGAGGAATCCTTTGCGAAAGAGGGGATAGAGGCTTCGCTGAAGCTTTATATGGACATGCGGAGGGAACTTGGCCGCGAAGGCAGGCCGGTGACCCTCATGGACATAGCCACCATCGGCGCCAGATATCTCAGGAAGAAGGGCCTTCTGGATGACATGGAGGTCAGTAACGAGAACAACGCCTGCAGCATCTACGTAGATGTGGACAACGACGGGGTCACAGAGCGCTGGCTCCTTATGTTCAAGAACGAAACCCACAACCATCCCACTGAGATTGAGCCTTTCGGAGGAGCGGCGACCTGTCTTGGAGGCGCTATCAGGGATCCTCTTTCCGGCAGGGCGTATGTATATCAGGCCATGAGGGTTACGGGCGCAGGAGATATTTGGAAACCTGTAGCCGACACCCTCCCGGGAAAGCTTCCCCAGAAGGTCATATCCCGCAAGGCTGCCGCCGGATATTCCTCCTATGGCAACCAGATAGGCCTTGCCACGACGCATGTAAGGGAAATAATCCATCCGGGCTATACAGCCAAGAGGATGGAAATAGGCGCCGTGGTCGGTGCCGTGAAGGCGGATAACGTCCGCCGCGAGGATCCTGTCCCCGGGGATGTGATCCTGCTTCTCGGCGGCCGCACCGGACGTGACGGCATCGGAGGGGCTACAGGTTCTTCGAAGGAACATGATGAGAGCTCACTTGAGACCTGCGGAAGCGAGGTGCAGAAGGGAAATGCTCCCGAGGAGAGAAAGCTCCAGCGCCTTTTCCGCCGTCCTGAGGTGACATCGCTCATAAAGAAATCCAACGACTTCGGAGCCGGCGGAGTGAGCGTAGCCATAGGTGAGCTCGCAGATGGGCTCGACATCTGGCTGGACCGCGTACCTGTGAAGTACAGCGGACTCAACAGCACGGAACTTGCCATCAGTGAATCCCAGGAAAGGATGGCAGTCGTGGTGGCACCCGGCGATGAGGAAGAATTCCGGAGATATTGCGCCGAGGAGAATGTTGAGGCAACCCATGTCGCTGAGGTCACCGACACCGAGAGGATGAGGATGTTCAACGGTGGGAAGGAGGTCGTAAACCTCAAAAGGGAATTCATCGACAGCGCAGGGGCCAGGCATTTCGCCAAGGCCGTTATCGGCAAGGTTGATGAGAAGGATCCTTTCGCCCCTCCCGTGGAATATGACGGCAAGAGCCTCAGGGAAAAGCTGTTCGATCTCATGCAGAGGCCGGATGTCTGCTCTCAGAAGGGGCTGGTAGAGATGTTCGATTCCACCATCGGCCGTTCCACGGTCCTTATGCCTTACGGAGGCCTTCTCCAAGGCACCGAAACCCAGGTGTCGGTTCAGAAACTCCCTACCGACGGCTACACAGACACTGCCAGTATGATGGCCTGGGGCTTCGATCCCTTCCTCTGCTCGTGGAGTCCATGGCACGGGGCCGCCTATTCGGTCGTCGAGGCCTGCGCCAAGGTGGTTGCAGCCGGAGGTTCCTATGAGAAGATGAGATTCTCCTATCAGGAGTATTTCGAAAGGATGACTTCGGATCCCCATACCTGGGGAAAACCCCTTGCAGCCTTGCTGGGAGCGTTGAAGATGCAGGAGGCCCTTGGCCTTCCGTCCATCGGAGGGAAGGATTCCATGAGCGGTTCTTTCGAGGACAACCTGCATGTCCCCCCGACCCTTGTAGCCTTCGGAATTACGACCGTAAAGGCCTCTGAAGTGATTTCTCCTGAATTCAAGTGGGAAGGCAACAGGATCTATATTTTCAGGCACAACCCTCTCGAAGACTCCATGCCTGACACGGAATCGCTTAAGTCCAACTGGAAATGTATCCATGAGAATATCCTTTCCGGCAAGATAGTCTCAGCTTTTGCCGTCGGCGCCGGCGGAGCTGCCGAAGGACTCTGCAAGATGGCCTTCGGAAACGCATTCGGCATCGATGTCAAGGTGGATGAGGACGAACTCTTCTGTGTCGCTCCTGGTTCCATCCTCGTCGAGGCTGAAGGGGAGATTGATTCTCCCGCTGCGGAATTCCTCGGCACGGTAACTTCCGGAGAAGACGGAAACCTAAGGATCAACGGCCAGAATTTCAATATCTTCCAGTTGATGCAGGCCAATGAGGTGCGCTGGGCAGAGGTTTACCCTGTCACCAGCAAGCCTGATATGAAACGTACCCTTCCGAAGGGAATGGAAGGGGTCAAGCCTTTCAAGGCTAAGCGTGAGAGCCTGAGGTTCGCTGGTCCCGCGATAGCCAGGCCGCAGGTCTTCATTCCCGTTTTTCCGGGAACCAACTGC
>CACXFP010000027.1 GCA_902766985.1 uncultured Bacteroidia bacterium
ATGTTCGTGGTGATGTTCGTGTGCCATGTCTTTTTTCTTTTTGACGATGCGAAGGTATGAAGAAACCCGTGCCACCCGGTTGCAAAGTTCCGGCAGGAATATGCCCGGGGATTCATAAAAAAGTAATATATTTGAGAAAATCTATGAAAATGAAGAAATTCGTTCTGCTTACCGCTGTGATCTCGGCAGGCCTTGTCCTATTGGGCTGTTCCGGAAAAGAACATGTGACAGACATAGAGTCTGTTGTCAGGCAATGTGAACTTGTCCGAACTGAATGTCCGGAATCCCCTTCGCTTCCCCTGAACCAGGCGAGCGGTTATTTCGGTGGAAGTTTCTCCCGGTTCGGGCTCCATGTGCGTCCGGACAACAGGGAGGCTGAGCAGAAATACGGCAATACTACCTTCCTGAATATCGGCCGCTGGCTGAGGGGAAAGTTCAACATGGATTACCTTCTTCCGGTCTGCCGGATTTATTGGGGAGAGGAATTCAAGGATGTCTCGGACTACGAGCAGCGCCAGTCTTACTATGATGGAACGATAACTACCAGGTTCTCGACTGCAGGGACCGGGATATCCGTCAAGAGCTGGTTCGACCCCGTGGACCATGATATGGTATGTTTCATGCTGAATGCCGGCGGATCCGGGAAGGATGTGATTGTGGAAGCGGAGAAGATACTCCATCTCCATTATTCCCAAGAGGTTCCGCAGAAGGTTGAGATAACTGGAGGGAATGGACGTTGGACTGTCATGATGAGCATTGCCGGGGAGGAGCCCGTATGCTGCTACGTCTATTCTGACGCCGAGGGATCCGTTGAGGACAACTGCCTGAGGCTTTCGATTTCAGGAGACAAGTATGTCAGGATCGCCTATGGCTCCGAGGTCGATACGACCGTAGAGGAGTCGCTCCGCCAGACAGAAGGCTGGTGGCATGATACCTGGCAGAACACCGGTATCCTGGAGTTCCCCGACAGGGAAGCGCAGTTGATGTGGGTCCGCAGCATGTATCTCCAGATATCATCGTTCAGGGCCCAGAAGAAAGGTCTTCTCCCACCTACGGGATTTGCCGGCAACTGCTGGCCTTTCGCATATAGCCAGGACCTTTCATATATCGCTCCGGTGCTTCTGTCAACCGGCCATCTGGATGTCGTCAAGGCTTGGACGGAATACTATGCTGAACGCATCGACGGGATGAAAGACTATGCCAGTCGTCTCTTCGGAGCGGAAGGCGCTTTCTGCCCCTGGGGCTATCCATACGGCAGTTTTGACGGGTATCATGATCCGGAAGTGCCGAACCAGTATTACTACGAAATCCATAATTCGGCCTATATGGCCAGGATGGCTTACGAAGCGTCGATATATGTGAACGACGATGCCTGGACGAAGAAGTATGCCGAGCCGATAATCCGCGAATGCGCTGCGTTCTACAGGAGCATCTGCAATAAGGAAGACGATGGAAAATGGCATGTCTTTGCCACTCCGGGAATGGGACAGGACGAGATGGGTGGATTCAACCAGAAGGACTATCTCTGCTCCCTCTACAGCGCCAAATACTGTTTCGAGAGGGCCGTGCTCATGGGCCTTGATCCGGACTGGACATATTCCAAGATTCTGAAGGAAGGCCTGGCATTCCCTTCCCTGAAGTCGGAAAAAGGTTATTATTATGCCTGTCAGGGCAGCGGAGAGAAGGATTTCGGCATGCAGAAACATCCGGTTCAGCTCAATGAACTGGCATATCTCCCTACGGAGATGATGCCTTCGGAGGCCGCCTCCGCCGCTTACGCCCACCGTTATGAAATCACGGAAAGAGCCGGAGAACCGTTCTTCTGGGGCTGGACTCTCGGGGAGTTCATGCTTTCGAGTTCGCGCATGGGCGATGTGGAAGGATGGAAGAAGGACTGGGGCAACATGGTCCCGTCGGAGAATATCGATCCGGATTTCATCCAGGTGTATGAGGGGAGCCGAACCTGGAACATTTCCTACTATGCTTCCACCAACGGCCTCTTCCAGCAGTCCCTGCTGAACAATGTCATCTGCGACTGGTACGGGAAGCTTGAGATAGGAAAATGCTACCCTTGGGAGGGTGTGACTTATTTGAAGGATATCCGGTCCCTCCTTGGCGTGAAAGTAAGCGGGAAAGTCTCCGCTCACAAAGCTGTATTGGAGCTGGAAGCCTGGAAAGACGCTTCATTCCTTTTAAATGGGGAACTCATTAAACTCAAGAATGGGGAGACCCTGACCAAGACGTTGAATTACTAATCATTACCTGTCATGAAGAAAAGTCTGGTTTTAGCTGTACTGGCACTGCTGTCTTTCAGCTTATTCGCACAGGATTACAGGACGATAACCGAAATTCCATACATCTCCTCCGGCGAAAAGGATCCTTATCGCAAGGAAAGGTGCAAGCTGGATATCTGCTATCCTACCGGTGTCAAGGATTTCAAGACCGTTGTGTGGTATCACGGGGGAGGCCTGACCGGAGGGGAGAAGCGTTTCCGGGAAGAACTTATGAACCAGGGGTTTGCAGTCGTGGCGGTCAATTATCGCCTGTACGGGAAGGGAGCCAGGAATCCGGATTATACGGTTGATGCCGCAGAGTCACTTGCATGGGTGTTCAGGCATATCTCCGAATATGGCGGGAATCCCGGTAGAATCTATGTTGCCGGACATTCCGCCGGAGCTTACCTGACCCTGATGCTTGCCCTGGATAAATCCTGGCTGGGAGCCCATGGCATTGATGCCGATTCTGTAAGATGGTATTTCCCCATAGGAGGACAGACCACCACCCACTGCACGATCCGGGAGGAAATGGGGCTTCCGATGTTTGAGGAGATACCGATCATTGACCGGTATGCGCCTCTCAACAATGCAAGGAAACTGGGAACCAGGATGACGCTTATAACAGCGGACCCGAAGATGGAGCTTCTGGCCCGATATGAGGAAAACCTGTATCTGAAAGCAATCCTTGAGGGTGTAGGGAATGATGAGATTCCCCTTTACAGGATGGAGGGATACGACCATGTCGAGGCCGCGCATCCCGCCTGCATGCTGATCAGCAGGCTTGTAAACGCTGACGAATAGGTTTTATACCAATTTCCCGGGGACGGTGTTGTGGGCGAACGCTTCGGCCGCATGGCATCTGCATTCCAGGCCACGGAAAAGCTCCATGGGACCGTGCTCATCCCGCATCGTTTCCTCCAGATGCTGGCTTTCATGACAGAAGCAGGCTTTGTATTTCTGCTCCCTTACCGATGTGATGTCTACCCAGTCGGTGGGATGGAATAGCTGCGACTGGATTCCCGTAATCACTTCATAGAAATATAGTTCGAAGCAATGGTCCAGTCGCCTCCAGGCATCGTTGACGAGGATGCCGCAGGCGGCGTGGTCCCTGTGGCCGTCTATAGGCCAATGGGTGAGCACCACGTCGGGTTTTTCCTTCAGGAGCAGTTCCCTGACATCGGCCCTTGTCTTTTCGCTGACAATGGTTGCCCCGTCTTCCTGGTCCAGGAAGATATACCTGGCTCCCATGACGGTGCAGGCTTCTATAGCCTCCCTTGTGCGTGTCTGGGCGGCTACCTTGCGGTCGGGGAAACTGACAGAGGCCTGTCCTCTTGTCAGGTAGACGCAAGCCACGTCGTGCCCGGCCTTGGCGAGAAGGCATATTGTCCCTCCTGCACCCGTCTCCGGGTCGTCGGGATGGGCGCCGAATACCAGGATCTTCCGTTTGTCTTTTTTGTCTTTGGCAATTGCGGGGATTCCTCCCAGAATAGTCATCGCAGCTCCGCCGAGGCCAGCCTTGATCATCTCGCGTCTGTTCATCGTAACATGTGTTTAACCAATCGAATTTAGCAATATTTTACATTTATCCCAATTATTTGTAATTTTGTAAATATGGATGAGATTGAAAAGCAATTGATGCAGAAGGGCGTGAAACCAACCGCAAACAGGATCCTGGTGTTCCGCTCTCTGAGGGGGAAGGGACACCCGATGTGTCTCTCCGAACTTGAAACCGAACTCGAAACCCTCGACAAGTCAAGCATTTTCCGTGTGCTTACCCTCTTCCTCGAACACGATATCGTCCATGCCGTCGAGGATGGCAGCGGCTCCCTCAAATACGAATTATGTAACTCTTCCGAAGGGCATCCTGCATTTGACGGCCATGTCCATTTTTTCTGCGAAAATTGCCACAGGACCTTCTGCATTGAGGATATTCCCATTCCCCCCGTGTCCGTACCCGACGGATATCACGCCCATTTCGTCAATTACATGATAAACGGCATCTGTCCGGACTGCAGCCGTTCCCACCGATGAGAATCCCTTTTAGAATCCTGGCCGCAATTGCATTGTTCCTGTGTTTGGTATCGTGCGGGAACAGAAGGCACGGAACCGCTTCTTCCCGGTCTGCTGCGGTCCCGGAAACCCATGGACGGGAGACGGTTCTGATGGATACCGCGTCTTTTTTCACCGTTTCCGAACTCTCCGACGAGGTCTTTTCCAGGATGCAGGGGAAATCCTTCAAGGAGGGCGGTCCGGTGTCCAGGCAGGACCTGCGCTACCTGAAGGTACTGCACAAGAACCTGGAAGGAGAGACACTTCACGGGGAGATGGTATGTAACAAGCTGATAGCCGACCAATTGCGTGAGCTGTTCCTCGAGCTTTTCAGGGTAGGATATCCCATAGAAAGGATGAGGCTCGTGGATGACTACGATGCCGACGACGAGGCGTCGATGATGGACAACAACACGTCTTGTTTCAACTGTCGTTTTATACAAGGTACAAGTATGGCTTCCAAACATTCACTCGGACTTGCTGTGGATATCAACCCTTTGTATAACCCTTCGCTGAAGCATGGTATCGTCCGCCCGTCATGCGCAATTCCTTATACTGACAGGGACGCATCTTTCCCTTATAAGATCGTCCGCGGCGACCCTTGCCACCAGGCTTTCCTTTCCAGGGGATTCGTCTGGGGCGGAGGATGGGCAAGTTCCAAGGACTGGCAGCATTTCGAAAAACCATGGTCTGAGTTTTTAAAACGAGAGTCATTATGAAAAGGATCATCCTCGCTTTATCCATCTTTGCCCTGTCCTTGCCGGGCTGTTCCGACAGGAAGACGGAAAGTCTTGATTATGAGGCATTGAACAGGCAGGCTAGGCAGGATTACCTTGTTCCGGTCCGCCCTGGATATGAGGGTGTCAACCCGTTCTGGAATGAATTTGCAGTGAAGTTCATATATGCGCCGGCCTTTGATTTCAAGGAGGTTGACGGTGCGACGACCTATCTTTTTACGGCGGAAACCAATGGGAAGGAATATTCTTTTGAGGCGGATTCTCCGACCGCCCCTCTCACTCCGATATGGAACGATATTCCCGTCGGGGAAACCTCTCTGGTAGTCGAGGCCCTGGACAGTGACGGGAAAGTGATAGGGAAGGCGGGGGAGCGTAGGTTCCTGAGGGATTATCCTTTCCGGGGACCGTATCCCAGACGTCTGGAAAGCTACCGGTCTTCGGCTAAAAGGGCCCTTGAGTATATTCATGAGATGCCTGAGGTGATTCCGTGGAGGACCCGGACCGTCCCGGATGCCGGGAAGCCGGTGAACACGAAATTCGACTATCTGTGCAAGATTCTCGGGAACCTTATCCGCTGCGAAACCCTTCTTGCCAGGCTTGAGCCCGCCCTGAAGGACGAGGCCCTGGCTACGGCCCGGAACGCGGCCGCCTACCTTATCGCAGAAAGTCAGCCGGAGGGTTCTCCAGCTGCGTTTTTCCCTCCCACGTATGATGAAAGATACGGGACGAATGAGGTCGTGACCCTGGCTGAGAATAAGGGGAAGACCATGGTGATGGAGGCCGTAGAAGCGGCCCAGGGATTCCTTGACCTTTTCGACGCGACCGGCGAGCGCATATATTACGACAGGGCCTATGGAATAACAGATACGTATCGCCGTCTTCAGGGGGAGGACGGGAGCTGGCCCATCAAGATGGATATCCGTACGGCTGAACCTGTAAACAACGCAAAGGCCACCCCTTCGGCCCTTCTCTTGCTTGTAAGGAGATGGGAGGACCAGTACGGCGTGGAGGAATTCAGCGAGATGAGGGTCCGGGCGGAAAAGTTCATGGAGGAAATCTCCCTAAAGAAATTCGACCTCACCGGCCAGTTCGAGGATGTCGGGGTGAATGTCAAGCCTTACCAGAACCTCACCAACACCACGGCCAATGCCTATGCCTGCTATCTCCTGTCGAAGAAGTCCGTTACACCCTCGGAATCGGCATTGGCCCTGGACCTCGTGCGTTTCTGCGAGGACCAGTTTACATACTGGGGCGAATTCCCAGGGGAGTTTGACGCCCGGGACAGTTTCTACACCCCAGGAGTCGTCGAGCAGTATCAGTGGAGGGCGGTGGTGGATGCCAGCGTGGCAGGAGTGGCCCAGGCCTTCCTGTATGAGTATCTGGATTCTGGAGACAAACTGTGGCTTGCCAAGGCGGAAGCCCTTGCCGACCAGATTACCGTCGTGCAGGACAGGCTTACAGGAAAAATCCCGACCACTTGGAGGCGGGAACCGGACAATGACAGGAGCAGCCAGATATGGGTCAACTGCACCTACAAGTGCGTCCTGGTCCTGATGAAATTCGCAGAAGTCCTGGAATAGCTGAGAATCATATATCTTCGCGGTCTGGAATCAGGCGGCGGACCGGTTTGAAATGGTAGAAGAACCGGCTCGCTATTACCCTTATTACGGTGTAGGCCGGTATCGATGCCAGCATCCCGAGCGCTCCGCCTATCTGGCCCGCAATCAGCAGGACGATGAATATTTCCAGGGGATGGGCCTTGATGCTTGTTGAGTATATCAGCGGCTGGTATATGAAGTTGTCGATCATCTGGGTGAACAGCATGATGGCGAAGATGATCAGCGCGAAAGCCAGGATACTTACGTCCAGTCCCATTCCTGAGCCAAGTTTGAGAAGGACTCCGATAATGATTCCTAGTAAGTTGCCGAGGAATGGACCGACGTAGGGGATTATGTTCAGCAGGCCGGCGATAAACGCCACTCCGAGGGCCGCTCCTACGGTGAACCGCGCGATGAGCCACAGTCCGAGGAAGTCGAGCAGCGCAATTCCGAACATTTCAATGATAATACCTACGAAATACCTTGACAGAAGGTTCCTTATCTCGAGGATTGTCATGTTGACCTTGCCTTCGACATTGTCGGAGACGCAGGCTGACACTATCTTGGAGAAAAGGGTCTCATCTTTTATCAGGAAGAATGAGATGAAGATGATCGAGAACAGGCCGATCCCTATCTTGGTTATGGCAGACGCTACCGAACCGAGCAGTCCGGAAACCGTGGTGGATATCCTTGACAGGTCGAGTGCTCCGCGTATTTTCTCAATCATCAGTGTGATAAGGTCAAAATCGTCCCCAAGTCCCGGGAAACGTACCTTCAGCCATTCGTTGACGCCGTCCAGCGGATCCCTGATAACCTTGCTGAGAGTGGTGGCGTTGCTCAGGATGGAAGATATGATGGGGAAGACCTGTGTTATCACAAGGCCGAGGAAGAGGATGATAAGGACAAGCGTCAGCACCGCGAGGATCCCGTCCGGGATGGCCTTTCCCTTGATGCGGATTTTCCTGAAAAGGGTCATCAGCGGATGACCGATCAGGGAAACCACGAAAGCTCCGATGATATAGATAAGGATGCTGCGGAAATACCAGGC
>CACXFP010000028.1 GCA_902766985.1 uncultured Bacteroidia bacterium
C
Organism: uncultured Bacteroidia bacterium; assembly: GCA_902766985.1. Taxonomy (GTDB): domain Bacteria; phylum Bacteroidota; class Bacteroidia; order Bacteroidales; family UBA932; genus Cryptobacteroides. The sequence continues at coordinate 2 of CACXFP010000028.1, forward strand.
GGATACAGGTCCGATCCCATCAGCGGGATCACGACCATGCATGCCGGACTTGATTTCGCAATGCCCCCCGGCAATCCCGTCTATGCAACCGGGGACGGGGTGGTGGAGATGGTGGCATTCGAGTTCTATGGCTATGGCAACTGCCTGATAATCAATCATGGATTCGGCTATAAGACAAGGTATGCCCATATGAAGGACATTTCCGTGGTCGAAGGCCTGAAGGTCAAGAGGGGGGATTTCCTCGGGGAATCCGGAAAGTCAGGGAAGGTCACGGGCCCCCATCTGCACTATGAGGTCATATACATGGGTTCACCGGTCAATCCCATGAATTACATGGATCTGGACATGTCTCCGAAGGATTTTGCCGACATGGTCCGCGGCCGAAAGGGAGAGAATGTCTCGAGCCTTCAGCCGTTCAGTCTGAGAAGGAGGAAATAGGAAAGGGCCATGGCAGGAAAGTATATATTCGACAGGAACCATATAGAGTTCAGGAAAGTCAGCATGTCCGTGAGGGATATCGTGCTGAAGGTCTGTAAATATGCCTTGATTTCCGTCTCCATGGCCAGTTTCTATTACATCATATTCTCCTTCTTCGTGAGTACCGACACCGAGAAACGCCTGCAGGCGGAGAACAGGATGTTTTCGGAGCATTACAAGGAGATGGTCGACAAGGAGAAACTGTTGGGTGACGTGGTGTCAGGCCTGCAGATCCGCGACGACCGCATTTACAGGGACATCTTCGGCACCGACGCCCCGTCCAGGAACCCGCTTGACGAGGCCGTCTTCCTGTCCGGCAGCGACACCATCCCCGACAGGGACATCGTCGACTATGTGTCCAGGAAGGCCGACAGGCTGGCAGAAGCGGCGGAAAACATAGAGAAGAACCTGTCGCACGTGATGGATGTCCTGACGGAGAATCCGTCCTCCGTTCCGCCTCTCAGCCTTCCCATCGAGGGAATCGACTACACAAAGGCCGGGGCCTCGACCGGACGGAAGCTGAATCCGTTCTACAAGGTCGCCGCGACCCATGAGGGAATCGATCTCGTGGCTCCTCAGGGCACCCCGGTGACGGCTGCCGGAGCCGGTACGGTGAGCAGGGTGGAGGCGATGAAGAAGGGATACGGCAACATGGTGGAAATAGACCACGGGAACGGCTATGTCACAAGGTATGCGCATCTGGCGGGAATCAGCGTTTCCAAGGGGCAGAAGGTGGCGAAGGGCAGGAAGATCGGGGACGTCGGCATGACCGGGAACACCTTCGCCCCGCATCTCCATTATGAGGTCAGGACGGACAGCACTTTCCTCGACCCGGTGGATTTCTTCTTCGCTTCGGTCGGGCCGCGTGAATATGCCAACATGATGATCATGTCCGAGACAGTGGGACAGTCAATGGATTAACAATCAACGAAAATATGGAAAAGCTCTACTACACCATCGGCGAGACGTCGGAAATCCTCGGAGAGAACACCTCCCTCGTGAGATACTGGTCAAACCAGTTTTCCAAGTACCTGAAGCCCAAGCGCAACGCCAAGGGCAACCGTCTCTACACCGCTGAGGACATCGAAACCCTCAAGCAGATACATCTCCTGGTGAAGGGCCGCGGAATGACCCTGGAGGGAGCCGATAAGACACTTGCACAGGAGCGCAAGGGTCTCGACCGCAGGGTGAAAGTCCTGGAAAGCCTCAAAGAAATCAGGAGCCGCCTGCAGGAGGTCCGCAAGAGTCTTTGAATTATATCCTGATTATATCGGGAATATCCATAATTTTTCATACCTTTGCTGACTTGATAATTATTTAAACGAAATATGGCTACCAAGAAAAAGAAAGTCGAAACCCCCATTGACCACAGGGAGACCTTCGTATCCCTTCAGAAAAACTTCACCGATTCAGAGGTTCCCATCGAGGAGAAACTCAAGACCCTCTATGACCTCCAGCAGGCCGACAGGGCCATCGACGACCTTATCCTCCGTCGGGGAGAACTCCCTTCCGAGGTAGAGGCGATCGAGGAAGATCTCGCCATGGTGAAGGCCGGACAGACCAAAATCACGGCCCTTATCGACGAATACACCAACAAGATAGCCCTCGACAAGCAGAGCATCGTTGATTGCGACGCCCAGACCGACAAGCTCCGGGCCGAACTCGATTCCATTTCCAACAGCCGTGAGTTCGACACCATCAACAAGGAAATCGAGAACCAGGGCTACCTGAGGCAGATCGCCGAAAAGGACATCAACGAGCTTAGGCTGAAGATAGATGAGAAGAAGGCGGAGCTTGAGGACGTAAAGGAAAGCATCGCTGTCAAGACAGCCGACCTCAAGGCCAAGAAGAAAGAGCTTGACGATGTGGTCAAGTCCACTGCGGACGAGGAAAAGAGCCTCAGGGACCGAAGGGAAGAGTGCGCGTCCAGGATTGACGAGAGGGTCATGAGCGCCTATGAGCGTATCCGCGCCAGCGTCCACAACCACCTTGCCGTGGTGTCTGTCTACAACGGCAACGCGTGCGGCGGCTGTTTTAACGCCATTACCCCTCAGAGGCTCATCGACATCGCTTCCGGCAAGAAGCTCATCATCTGCGAGCACTGCGGAAGGATTATCGTTAACTACGGTTCCGAGGAAAAGAAGGAAGACTAATTCCCCTGCCTGATGCCCGACCAGACCAGAAGGAAAAGAAGACCGCAGGAGGTGAACCTTTCTGCCGTAGAGGTCGCAACGGGGAACAAACCCCCATCGGCCCCGGACGTCGAGGAGGCCGTGCTAGGAGCCATGCTCATCGAGCCGACCACCATCGACGAGGCTATGGAGGAACTCTCTCCGTCCTGTTTCTACGTTCCGAAACACAGGATGATCTACGAGGCCATGTCGGAGCTCGTCAACGAGCATTCCGCAGTGGACCTTGTCACCGTTTCCGCCAAGCTTCGTGAAAAGGGGAACCTCGAGGAGGTAGGCGGAGCAGTCTTTCTTTCCGACCTTTCCCAGAAGGTCGGCGCGGCCGCGCATATCGAGCAGTATATCAAGTATCTGAAGCAGAAGACGATCCAGAGGGATCTGATCACTGCATCCTACCAGATCCTTTCTGAGGCCTACGACGATTCCGTGAAGGTGGACGACCTTATAGATTCCGCGCAGTCCAAGGTCTATGCGGCAATCCAGAACAATGTCAAGAAGGACGTCCAGGAGATCGGTTCCGTCATCAACACTGCGATGAATGACATCCAGGAGATGCAGAACACCGAAGGCCTGAGCGGCGTGCCTTCAGGATTCGAGACGATTGACAGGATTACCATGGGATGGCAGCGGTCCGACCTGATCATACTGGCGGCCAGGCCTTCCATCGGAAAAACTGCTTTCGCGTTGAACCTTGCCAGGAACGCGGCTGTCCAGCACAACATGCCTGTCGGCTTCTTCTCTCTGGAAATGTCCGCGATCCAGCTTGCGAAGCGTCTGATGACTTCGGAGAGCGGGCTCAGCGCAGACAAGATAAAGGGCGGCTCCAAACTGGAGCCCTTCGAGTGGGAACAGCTTGAATACAAGCTCAGGGACCTTTCAAAGGCCCCGCTCTATATCGATGATACCGCCAGCATCCCCGTGATGGAGTTCAGGACCAAGGCCAAGACCCTTGTCAAGCAGAAAGGTGTGAGGATTATCTTTGTGGATTACCTGCAGCTGATGCAGGGCCCCGCCGAACTCAGGGGGATGAGGGAGCAGGAAGTCGCAGCCATTTCCAGGACGCTCAAGGCTACCGCCAAGGAGTTGAACGTCCCCATCATCGCGCTTTCCCAGCTTTCCCGCCAGGCGGTGCAGAGAAGCGGGGGCGGCGGAAAGCCTCAGCTGAGCGACCTCCGTGAATCCGGTTCTATCGAGCAGGATGCCGACATGGTTATCTTCATTCATCGTCCGGATGCCCTCGGTCTTTCGGAGAATCCTGAAGACAAGGAACTTACCCAAATCATCATAGCTAAGCACCGCAATGGCCAGACGGCCGAGATCAACATGAGGTTCAAGAGCGAACAGGTCCGCTTCGTGGAGGAGGGCGACACCCTGGAAGCCCATGCCATGGGCATCGGCTCCGCGATGAATGCCGACAACGATTTCGGCCCCAATCAGGAGTTCATGTGATGAGAAGAAGGTTCCCTTTGATAGCGGCGATGCTTTTCGCCATGCTGACGCTTGCTTCTGCACAGACCCCAAGGGATTGTTACCAGCTTCACTCCCTCGACCGCAAGAGCCTTGCCTTCAAGGCGGGGGAAAGGCTTACCTTCCAGGTCCATTACAATTGGGGACCTGTCAATTCCGATGTGGCGAAGGCCTATCTTTCAGTCGATTCCACGGTATTGAACGGGATTCCCTGCTATCATGCCAAGATATTCGGGAAGACTCCCAAGTTCTATGACATGTTCTTCCGCATCAGGGAAGATTTCCAGTCCTGGTTCTCCATGTCGTCCCTTACTCCCATCCTGTTCAAGAGGGATACCAAGGAAGGCGGCTATTACTGTACGAATGAATTCTGGTACGACTGGCATGACCGCGTCATCAACGCAGGCCTGTACAGTTCCAAGCGCGGGACCAGGACGGTCCAGATTCCCCTCGTGAACTGCGTATATGATGTTCCCTCGCTGATTTATGTGCTCAGGAACATAGATTTCAACAAGATAACCGACGGCTCCACCCTTCCCCTGACCTTCGCCATCGATGATGACGTATATACCATCAGGCTCAAGAGGGTAGGGGTTGAAAACAAGAAGGTGAAGGGAATCGGGACGATCAGGTCTGTCAAGTTCTCGGTCGGGGTGGTCGCCGGGGAGGTCTTCGCCTCCGATGACGAGAAGGTGGATATGTGGTTCTCCGATGACGACAACCGTATACTCGTGTGTTTCGAGACCAAAGTCAGGTGGGGGGCCATCGACGGGAGGCTTTGCGCATATGAGAACCTGAACCATCCGTTCTCTTCGTTGATACAGTGACTGTGATGGCAAGGGATGAGATTTCGCATAAAGGCAGGATAGTCGAAGTCGGGCCCGCGGTCACCACGGTGTCCATAGTGTCCGAGTCGGCCTGCGCGGCGTGCCATGCATCGGCGCTGTGTTCCATTTCTGGGATGAAGGAGAAAAAGATCGAGGTTCCGACCGTTCCCGGAGGAGATTTCAAGGCCGGTGATGAGGTGGATGTGATGCTTGCGGCGTCGATGGGGATGAAGGCCGTGGTAATATCGTACGTGTTCCCCCTCATCGTCCTGCTTGCCCTCGTGCTTGCCCTGCCGCATGCCGGGTTGGGGGAAGTCGCCACGGGCCTTTGCGCCATCGCCGGGGCTGCGCTCTACTATTTCGGAGTGTGGCTTTTAAGGGACAGGCTCTCTGGCGGATATGTTTTTTATATAAGGAAAAGACAAGGATAATTAGATAATTACATAATTAAACTCATATTTGATGTCAACGACAATTATCTGGACCATTGCGATCATAAGTGTCCTGGGGATGCTCCTCGCCTGCGTCCTCTGGCTTATTGCCGAGAAGTTCAAGGTGGTGGAGGATCCCAGGATAGATGAGGTGGAGAAGGTCATGCCCGGAGCGAACTGCGGAGGTTGCGGTTTCGCCGGCTGCCGGGCTTTTGCGGAGGCCGCGGTCAAGGCCCCGGACCTGGACAACAACTATTGTCCGGTGGGAGGCAGCGACGTTATGGCCAAGGTGGCTTCCATACTTGGCTACGAGGTCAAGGCGAAAGCTCCGCAGGTAGCTGTGGTACGCTGTAACGGAAGTTGCTCCAACCGTCCCTCAGTAAACGTGTATGACGGAGTGAAATCCTGCAAGGTAAAGGCCTCCCTGTATAGCGGGGACACGGGCTGCGCTTTCGGTTGCCTGGGCTGCGGAGACTGTGTGGCGGCCTGCAGGTTCGGAGCCCTTTCCATGGATCCGGCTACCGGGCTTCCGGTGGTGGATGAAGAGAAGTGTACGGCATGCGGCTCATGCGTGAAGGTCTGTCCCAAGCATCTCATTGAGTTGAGGAACAAGGGCCCCAGGGGAATGAGGATGTATGTTTCCTGCATGAACCAGGACAAGGGACCTGCAGCGAAGAAAGCCTGCGCCGCAGCCTGCATAGGCTGCGGGATCTGCGCCAAGACCTGCACCCATGACGCCATCGTCATAGAAAACAACGTCGCGTACATAGATTTTACCAAGTGCAAGCTCTGCCGCGAGTGCGAAGCGATGTGCCCTACGGGGGCCATCCATGCCGTGAACTTCCCCAAGCCCCTTGACAAGGAGGCTGTGAAGGCCCGCATCGCCGAGCGTAACAGGAAGGCCCGCGAGGCCGCCGCTGCAGCCGCCGCCCAGGCGGCAGCCCCTGAAACTGCCAAAGAGAACAAGGAGGAGACCAAATGAGCAAGAGAACATTTTCCATCGGCGGAATCCATCCGCATGACAGCAAGATATCAAGGGAGTGCGCCATTGAAACCCTTCCGGTTCCTCCCGTAGTCTACGTATCCGTTTCCCAGCATATAGGCGCCCCGGCGAAACCGGTGGTGGCGGTTGGCGACAAGGTCAAAGCCGGACAGGTGGTGGCCGAACCCGGAGGCTTCGTCTCTGCGTTCATCCATTCCCCGGTATCCGGTACTGTGAAATCCGTTGGACCCCGCAAGGACCTCTCCGGCAACAACCAGAATACCATCGAGATTGCCGTTGAGGGTGACGAGTGGGTCGAGGGTGTGGATCTCTCGCCCGAAATAGTCACTGGGTTCCCTGACGACAACTCCGTGATAATGGACAAGATACGCCAAGGAGGAATCGTTGGCCTCGGCGGGGCGACCTTCCCCACCCAGGTCAAGCTGGCCCCTCCTCCCGGAAAGAAGTGTGAGATGCTGATCATCAACGGCTGCGAGTGCGAACCTTACCTGACGTGCAACTACCGTTACATGCTGGAAAGGGCTGAGCAGGTGGTTATCGGTACAGCCATCATCAAACAGGTTCTCGGAGTCGGCAAAGCTACGATCGCCATCGAGGACAACAAGCCCGAGGACATCGCCCATATGGAAAAAGTGGTCGCCGGACTTGCGGCCTCTTCTGCCAAATATGCCGGGATCTCCGTCATGGCGATGCAGACCAAATACCCTGAAGGCGGAGAAAAGCAGCTGATTGACGCCGTGATGCACCGTCAGGTCCGTTCCGGAGGCCTTCCCATCGACGTGGGCGCGGTCGTGCAGAACGTCGCCACGGCTTTCGCTGTCTATGAGGCGGTGCAGAAAAACAAGCCGCTGGTAAGCAACACCATGACCGTTACCGGAGATTGCTTGCCCGTGCAGCATAACTACGAGGTGAGGATAGGCACTCCGATTTCATATATCATAGAAAAGGCCGGAGGCCTTCCGGAGGCTGCTGCAAAGGTGATCAGCGGAGGCCCGATGATGGGAAAGGCTGTTTCCAACCTTGATGCGGCTACTGTCAAGGGAACTTCCGGAATACTCATACTCACCGAGGAGCAGACCCGGCGGGCTCCCGAGACCCACTGCATCCGTTGCGGCAAGTGCTCCGACGCCTGCCCTATGGGTCTTGAGCCGTTCCTCCTCTTCCGTCTCACCAAGGCCGATATGGTCCCTGAACTGGAGGACAATGCCGCCCAGGACTGCATTGAATGTGGATGCTGCCTGTATTCCTGTCCTGCGCACCTGCCGCTGCTGGACATCATCCGTACCGGAAAGCAGCAGGTTATGGGAGTCATACGGGCGAGGGCGGCCGCTGCAAAGGCCGCTGCCGAAGCCGCCAAGGCATCCCAGGTTGCCAAATAACGAAATAACATTGAAAACGATGAATAAATTACTGGTTTCCCCGTCACCCCACTTGCATTCGGACCTTTCTACAAAGCGTCTGATGCGGGATGTCGTGATAGCCTTGCTCCCGGCAATCGCCGTATCCGTTGTCTTCTACGGATGGAAGGAATTGCTGGTGCTGGCCGTCAGCGTCCTTTCGTGCGTGTGCATAGAGTATCTTATCACCAAGTATATGCTCAAGAGGCCCGGCACCGTCGGAGACCTTTCCGCCGTGGTAACAGGCCTTCTGCTGGCGATGAACCTTCCTTCCACTACCCCCTGGTGGGTGGTGTTCATGGGGGCCCTCTTCGCGATAGGAGTTACCAAGATGACCTTCGGCGGTCTCGGCCAGAACGTATTCAACCCTGCCATTGCGGGCCGTGTGTTCCTTCTGGTGTCCTTCCCTACCTATATGACCCGTTGGGAGATGCCCAAGGGACTTTTCGGTGTTGACGCAGTGTCGGGAGCCACCCCTCTCGGAGCCATCAAGGAGGGTCTCCTCCAGGGCGCTTCCGTACCCGACATTATGTCTGCCGGCGGCTATTCATACGGGAGCATGCTTTTCGCCAATCTTGGAGGCTCCGCAGGAGAGATTTCCGCAATCGCCCTTCTCATAGGCTTCGTGTATCTCCTTGTCAGGAAGGTCATTAAACCCCACATCACCCTTTCCATCTGGGGTACCGTGGCTCTTGTTTCATTGATATTCTGGCTCTGCGACCCTTCGAGGTTCACCAATCCCCTGTTCAACCTCCTCACCGGCGGCATGATTCTCGGTTCCTGCTTCATGGCGACCGACTATGTCACATCCCCGATGACTGAAAAAGGAGGAATCCTCTTCGGTGTCGGCATCGGATTCATAACGTTGATGATCAGGTATTTCGGCTCATATCCGGAAGGTATGTCTTTTGCTATCCTGATAATGAACGCTTTCGTTCCCCTTATCAACAACTGGTTCCACCACAAAAAATACGGGAGGGCGTAGCAATGGCTGTACAATCCAATCTCAAGAACATGGTCGTTTGCCTGACCCTTACCTGCCTGGCATGTTCCGCCATCCTCGGCGGAATCTATGCCATGACCAAGGAACCAATCGACCAGACCAATGCGAAGATACTTTCCGACTCCATCAAGGCCGTCCTTCCCGACGGAGGAGAACTTTCCGAGGTGAAGGCTGCCGGAGACCTTGAGTACTATGAATATACGTCGGGCGATGCCGTTAGTGCCTATGCGGTCAAGTCAACCACTTCCGGTTTCGGAGGTCCGCTTACCCTTATGGTAGGCGTCCTTCCCGACGGGACGGTTTACAACACATCCGTCCTTTCGCACACGGAAACTCCAGGACTCGGCGCGAAGTGCACTTCCGACCCTGCATTCATGGAGCAGTGGAAGAATTTCGGCCCTGACAAGATCCTTGCCGTGAAGAAGGACCATGGTGACGTGGATGCCATCACGGCTTCCACCATTACTTCCAGGGCTTACACGGAGGCTGTGAAACAGGCCGTGGATTTCGTTAAATCAATAGCAAAGGAGGCAGGAAATGAATAACAGGCTACAGACTTTCACCCGGGGCCTCGTCAAGGAGAATCCCACTTATGTGCTCCTTCTCGGACTTTGCCCCACCCTGGCCACCACCACTTCGGCCATCAACGGCCTCAGCATGGGTCTGGCAACCCTGTTCGTGCTCGTACTCTCCAACATGGCCATCTCAGCTATCGCGAGGTTCGTTCCAGACAAGGTGCACATTCCGGTGTATATCGTGGTCATCGCTACCTTCGTGACCGTGCTGCAGCTGCTTATGCAGGCCTACACGCCGGCCATATACAGCGCCCTGGGCGTGTTCATCCCGCTTATCGTCGTGAACTGCATCGTCCTCGGCCGTGCGGAGGCTTTCGCCAACAAGCATGGAATCCTCGATTCCGCCCTTGACGGATTCGGGGTCGGCGTCGGCTTCATCATTTCACTTACGGTTCTCGGCATGGTCCGCGAAATCCTCGGCACCGGCTCCGTCTTCGGATGGAAGTTCATCACCGGAGACGGGATACTGGCCTTCGTGATGGCTCCCGGCGCATTCCTCTGCCTGGGCTACCTTATGGTTCTGTTCAACAAATATCTGAAGAAGTAAGGCCATGGAATACCTGTTCATAATCATATCGGCGATATTCGTCAACAACATCATGCTGGCCCAGTTCCTGGGCACATGTCCCTTCATCGGGGTTTCCAACAAGCTTTCCACCGCCACCGGAATGTCAATGGCCGTATGCTTCGTTATGACCCTGGCCACCCTGGTGACCTACCTTCTCAACAAGTATCTTCTCCTCCCGTTCGGACTCGATTTCCTTCAGACCATTGCCTTCATCCTCGTGATTGCGGCCCTCGTGCAGATGGTGGAGATCGTACTCAAGAAGGTCAGTCCCTCCCTTTACCAGGCCCTCGGTATTTACCTGCCCCTCATCACCACCAACTGCGCCGTTCTCGGTGTGGCCATCAACGTGGTGACCAAGCAGTTTACCTTCGGCGGAGGCCCTTCCCACATGCTGAACCTGGGTGAGGCGGTGGTATACTCTTTTGCGACCGCGCTCGGATACGGCCTGGCCATGGTGCTCTTCGCCGGACTCCGTGAGCATCTCGCTCTCAATGACGTTCCCAAGGATTTCAGGGGCGTTCCAATCGCTTTCATTACGATCGGCATACTCGCCCTTGCGTTCATGGGATTCTCTGGAATCGTATAGAAATCAGGAACAATGAAAAAGTTACTTATCATCCTGGCTTTGGCCATTGGCTTCACATCAGTCGCTTCTGCCCAGTCCAGGGCTGTCGGAGCCCGTTTGGGATATGGCGTGGAACTCAGTTATCAGCACTATCTGGCTCCCGATATCTTCCTCGAGGCGGACCTCGGTCTTGACCTTATAGGCAAGGGTGGCTTCAAGGCCACCGCCATCTACGATTGGGAACTGGCCCATCCTGACTGGACGGACCAGGGAGAGTGGACGGTTTATGCCGGTCCAGGAGCTGCCCTCGGTGTCGTGAGCAATGGCAGCGGCAAGGACACAGGCTTCTTTCTTGGCATCTGCGGACAACTCGGTGTTGAATACACCTTTACCTTCCCGCTTGCCATTTCCCTTGACATCAGGCCCCAG
>CACXFP010000029.1 GCA_902766985.1 uncultured Bacteroidia bacterium
AAACTTCTTTGGATTTTGGAAAAGAAATAGGAACTTTTTTACAGGGATATATCGAATATTTCGTAAATATACAACATCAGAACGCTGATTATAAGAATACTGATCAAATTGAGTTCCTATTTCCTTTTGGTTCTGATAATAACGTAAATTGTGTAACCGATTTTGACAACGAAAGGGGAGTGCTGAATCGCTAATTTTTCGCTGTTTTCTGAAGCACTTAATTCTTGTTTTCGAATAACAATTACGATTGCGCGAACATAGATTACGCCAATAAGTTCTAACTTTGCATCAGATATAAAAGACCATGAGCAAAGAAAAGTTTACAGAGATACTGTCTTCCACCGGGAGAAAAGGAATGGACGCCGTAATTGCCAAGCTGGATGAATCCGGTTTCTTCGACGCCCCGGCATCCAGCAGGTTTCACCTTTCCTGCAAAGGAGGACTTATGGAACACTCCATGAATGTCTATGAGGCAGCCCTGTTCGTCCGCGAACAGATAATCCAGCGTCGTCCTGAGCTCGAAGAACAGCTGCCGCTTGACAGCGTGGCCATCTGTGCCCTCCTGCATGACACCTGCAAGACAGACATTTACAAGGAAGGCATCCTCAGCCGTAAGAATGCTGATGGTTACTGGGAAAAATACGTCGGATACCAGGTCGACTACAACACCGGTCTTCCCCTGGGACACGGCGAGAAATCGGTCATCCTCCTGCTTTCCTGGGGGCTTGAACTGAAACCCGAAGAGATGCTTGCCATCCGTTGGCACATGTCAGCTTGGGACATGCCCATGCAGAGCGCTGAGCACAAGGAGAGCTTCAATGCTGCCAAGGCCAAGAGTCCGCTGGTCTCCCTCATCCAGACTGCGGACGGTATAGCCACAGGGCTTCTGGAAAGATAGAGACCGTTTTATGAAAAAGCGCGGGGACATAACCTCCGCGCGTTTTTATATTACATGTTTGAAACCACTTTATAAAGGTCGGATTCTCTCAGAGGTTTTTCCCGTTCGCCCGGCTTGACCTGAACGAAGATACTGCTGGGATTGAGGACGACAAACATCTTCTTCTGGGAACTGGTCAGCTGATATAGGGCTTTCTCCGTCAAATAAGGATGGTCCTGGATAAGTTTCACGAGCCTGGACTTGATGGGGCGACGCGTCTCAGAAAAGCTGATGTCCGGGCAATCATTGGGGTCCCTCGGACTCATCTGACGATATATTTCTTTGTATTGTCTCTGTGCACGGCAGTCGCTTTCCAAATCTTTTGACATGAGGATTCCTCCCGGGTCTTCAGCTGTCACGCACAGGATCAGCACATAGAATGCCGCATCCCTGTCAGGGACGATGAGAGGCCATTCCTCATCACCACGCCGGATGGTTATCGCAGCCCTGTCCTCCTTGCCGTCACCATTTTTGAACTTCTTGCTGTGCTTCAGACGTATCACCAGGTTCCACCTGTCTTCGGTTCCCAGGGATATCATGTCCAGGATTGACTTTATGAACCCGCCGTAGCGGAAAATGTCCGGATCCTCTTCCACCGGAGCCACCGAAATAATCTGATCCGGCAGCATCAGAAGGAATTCCGTCATGAAGGCCTTCAGCTGCCTCTTCATGTTCTTTTGGTCAATATCAATCAGGAGGAAGTTGGCAAATTCCTCTCCCGCCACCTGACTGTCACCCAGTTTTATCAACCAGCCGGGACCATCGAATTCCAGGGATATCTTCATCCTCCTTTCAAGGATGGCCGTATAGAACTTGTACGGGGTCATCACCCGGAGTTGCCGGATCAGCTCGTCCTCTCCCCTGTCAAGGGTGGGACGCACCAGCGTGAGGACCTTGCGGAGGATTTCCGTCTTTCCATAGGTGTCGAAGTGTTTGGCAATCCGCGGTACATACACCAGTTCGAACCCGGCCAGGCGCGCAATATTGTTTACATCCTCATAGTTTTCATCGTCTGAAAGGAAAGATTTGTCATGCCGGTCTTCTCGGCTGACGTATATCAGCTGGTCGTGATGAAGAGGTATCCCTTTGGCCTCGAAGGAATACACCTTGCCCTTTGCCCTGTCGCC
>CACXFP010000030.1 GCA_902766985.1 uncultured Bacteroidia bacterium
GCCACCTTGGATGAATATGGTTACGTGATGGGCAGCATTCCTTCGAATATCGGAAAGGAGGTCCCCGCAGTGGGATTCATCGCCCACGTCGATACTGCCCCGGACGCTTCCGGCGCCAACGTCAAACCCCAGATAATAAAGGATTATGATGGAGGAGAAATCCCCCTAAAAGGAGTCCCCGGCCTTGCGCTGAAGCCTTCTGAATTTCCCGAAATGCACAAATACAAGGGGCAGACCCTCATCACCACCGACGGAACCACACTCCTGGGCGCCGACGACAAGGCCGGTGTTGCGGAAATCATGGATGCGGTCCAGTATATGATGTCGCATCCTGAATTCAGACACGGACCGGTGAAAATCGGATTCACTCCCGACGAGGAAATCGGCCGTGGCGTGGTGAAATTCGACGTTAAAAGATTCGGGGCGGATTTCGCCTACACGATGGACGGAGGCGAAGTCGGGGAACTCGAATATGAGAACTTCAACGCTGCTTCGGCCCGTATCCACATACAGGGCCGCAACGTCCATCCGGGCAGCGCCAAGGGCAAGATGAAGAACGCCATCCTCATAGCCATGGAATTGAATTCCCTGCTCCCCGTCGAGCAGAGGCCCGAATACACTGAGAACTATGAAGGTTTCAACCACATCATTTCTTTCAAGGGAAGCGTGGAAGAGACCGACTTCGTCTATATCATCCGTGACCACGACAGGGAAAAGTTCGAACAGAAAAAAGCGTTTTTCGCCGAATGCGTGGAATTCATCAACAAAAAATACGGACAAGGAACGGCCACGGCAAAGGTTTCAGACCAGTATTATAACATGAAAAGCCAGGTGGAGCCCCACATGCATGTGGTGGAAAAGGCCATGAAGGCCATGGAAATGGCAGGAATCAAACCGAAGATACAGCCCATACGCGGAGGGACGGACGGAGCCAACCTGAGCTTTAAAGGACTGCCCTGCCCGAACATTTTCGCCGGTGGACTGAACTTCCATGGCAAGATGGAATATGTTCCGCTGGAAAGTATTGAAAAGGCTTCCGAGGTGATTCTCAATATAATAACCCTTTATTCCGAATAGAGCTATCCAGGCTCGCCTTTGAAATTACGGCGATTCTTAGTATTTTTACGGACTACAACCAAACTTAAAATACCTGATCAAAAATGGCTGACACAGAGAATTTGAAGAAGATTGCCTCCCAAGTCAGGAGAGACATCATCCGAATGGTCACGGCAGCGAAATCCGGCCATCCGGGAGGTTCAATGTCCTCGACGGACATCATGACCGCCCTTTATTTCAGTGTAATGAACCAGAACCCCGAGACATGGACCCGCAGCGGCAAGGGACAGGACATATTCATCCTTTCCGCCGGGCATCTCGCCCCCGTCCTCTATTCGGTGCTCGCACGTGCGGGATACTTCCCTAAGGAGGAACTCGGAACCCTCCGCAAATTCGGTTCCCGCCTCCAGGGCCATCCCTCCATCGAGAGGGGGCTGCCGGGAGTCTTCCAGGCAGCGGGATCCCTCGGCCAGGGCTTGTCCGTGGCTGTCGGCGCAGCGCTCGCAAAGAAAATGGACAAGGAGGACAATTTCGTGTATGTCCTCTGCGGAGACGGAGAGACTGAAGAGGGACAGATTTGGGAAGCTGCCATGTTCGCTCCCCATCACGGAGTGGACAACCTCATCGCGATGACCGACTGGAACGGCCAGCAGATTGACGGTACCGTCGAAAGCGTAGCCGGCCCCGGAGACCTCGAAGCCAAATGGAAGACCTTCGGCTGGAACGTGATAGTTGCCGACGGGCATGACATGGACCAGATTCTCAAGGCCTTCGCCGATGCCAAGTCCAACAAGGGGACAGGCAGGCCTACGATGATCCTTTTCAAGACCGACATGGGACACGGGGTGGATTTCATGGCGGGAACGCACAAATGGCATGGCAAGGCCCCCAGCACCGAAGAGTGCGAGAATGCCCTCAAACAGCTTGAAGAGACCCTTGGAGACTATTAATCAGGAGGAAATAGACATGAAAAAATACATTGATACAGGAAAGAAAGATACCCGCAGCGGTTTTGGCGCAGGACTTCTTGAAGCCGGCAAGGCGGACGACCGCGTACTCGCCCTTACGGCGGACCTCAAAGGCTCCCTCAAGATGGGAGACTTCGCAGCGGCATTTCCCGACAGGTTCATACAGTGCGGCATCGCCGAAGCCAACATGGTAGGCGTAGCCTCCGGACTTGCTCTCACCGGAAAGGTCCCTTTCATCGGCTCCTTCGCCGAGTTCGTCACCGGAAGGGTGTATGACCAGATCCGCCAGGAAGTGGCCTATGGCCATACCAACGTGAAAATAGCTTCCTCCCATGCAGGAATCACCCTCGGAGAAGACGGAGCCACCCACCAGACAATGGAAGACATAGCCCTTATGAGGGCCCTCCCCGGAATGGTGGTCATCAATCCCTGCGATTTCAATCAGACAAAGAACGCCACGATAGCCGCAGCCAAGATGGACGGCCCTGTCTACCTGCGTTTCGGAAGGCCTTCGGTACCTAATTTCACGCCCGAAAACGAGCCCTTCGAAATCGGGAAGGCCTATGTCCTCAACGAAGGAAAGGACGTGACCATCTTCGCTACGGGACACACGGTGTGGGAGTCGCTGCTCGCAGCGGAAGCCCTGGAAGCCGAAGGCATCTGCGCCGAGGTTATCAACATCGCTACCATCAAGCCCCTTGACGAGAAGGCCGTCGTCGCCTCCGCCATCAAGACGAAGGCTGTGGTCGTCGCTGAAGAACACAACTCAGCCGGAGGTCTTGGCGAGCTCATCGCCGGAGTCCTTGCCAAGCGCTTCCCGACCCCGATAGAGTTCGTCAACGGTGCAGACAAATTCGGACAGAGCGGAAGCCCCGCCGAACTGATGGCTGCTTACGGACTGGACGCCCCGCACATCGCCGAAGCCGCAAGAACCGTTATTTCCAGAAAATAAATATTTGGATGACAAGGAGATACTCTTAACCTGGCGCAGTGGCCGACGGGAAGAAGCTTTCAATGCTATTGTACAACAATACAGCGAGAAGCTTTACTGGCACGTCCGCGCCTTGACCAACTCCCACGAGGATACAGACGATCTCCTTCAAGATATTTTCGTCAAGATATGGGGAGCCCTCCCTGGTTTCAGGGGGGACTCCAATCTTTATACCTGGATCTGGAGGATTGCCACCAACGAAACCCTCAATTTCCTCAGCCGCAGCAACAGGCGGTCCACCGAGGGGCTGACCCCGGAAATGGAGGGGAAAATTGACGGCGATCCCTGGTTCAACGGCACGGCTGTGGAAAGGGAACTCGCCAAGGCCATGGCGTCCCTGCCGAAAAAACAGAGGCTGGTATTCCAGATGAGGTATTATGAGGAAATGCCTTATGAAGACATCTCCAAGATCCTGAAGACGTCGGTCGGTTCGCTGAAGGCGTCATACCACTTTGCATACAAGAAAATCAAGGAGGCCGTAGGCAACTCCCTGGGTGATTTTTAACCTTTTGTATTTATACTTGTCTAACTAGTGTCATGAGCAGCAAGAACAGCACCATATACAATGTACCCGACGGGTACTTCGAAGGCCTGAAGGCCCGTCTGGAAAGGATTCCGGCCGAACATCCCGAAGCGGGTGGGTCCCGGACAATCCTTTGGACCAGGATCCGTCCGTACGCCGCCGTGGCCGCATGTCTTGCCGTGCTCCTGGCCGTCGGTTCAATCTTTTTGGACAGGAATACGGCCCGATCCGAAGCCAGAGAATACATCTACGAACAGGTAATGTATTCCGACCTGATTCCCGAAACGGACCCGTATCTCATACTCGGCGCCCCCTCCAACGTGGACGAGTCCTACGAGGTTTCCGATGATGACATTATCGATTACCTGATTTCCAGCGGGACTTCCGCCGAGTTGATAGCCTACGCCGGTAACCAATGAAACTGAATGAAATGAAAACGAAGATCTTATTTGCGATTGCCGCAACCATCGCCCTTGCCGCCGGGACGGCCCTGGCCCAGGACGGCAACGCCAGGAACGACTGGCAGGAAAAGATGAAGGCGCAAAAGATCGCCTTCCTCACCGACCGCATGGACCTCACCTCCGAGGAAGCCACGCTTTTCTGGCCCGTTTACAACAGGGCCGAAAAGGAGAAGAGAGAATCCTTCAAAGAGATAATTTCCAGCTACAAGGCCCTCCAGGACGCCGTCAAGGAGGGGAAAAGTGAGGCTGAAATCAAGGGCCTCCTGTTCAAGTATTCCGAAGCCAAGAAGAAAAACGAGGCCGTAGACAACTCTTACATTGATGAATACCTGAAGGTCCTTCCCGCCGCCAAAGTTGCGAAACTCTATCTCGGAGAAGAGCAGTTCCGCAGGCAGCAGATTCACAGGCTTAACAGGCCGGGAGACGCTCAATCCGTTCCCGGAAAGGGCACGACCCGTCCTGGGGGAAGGTCCGGAAACAGGTCCGCCCGCCCATCCAGGGACAGCGGTCAGGATAACAAGACGACTAAGTAAAGCCTACAGATAGAAATCATTCACAAGGGAAGCGTACTCCTGGGTACGTTTCCCTTTTTGCGTCAAAACGAGTTCCTCCTGGA
>CACXFP010000031.1 GCA_902766985.1 uncultured Bacteroidia bacterium
GGGAGGACCCTGGTCAGATGCGTGCTAAAAAGGAAACTCGGATTTGCGCCAGGCAGTTCGCAGTCCTATTCGAATTTCGGCTATCTCCTTCTTTCCCAGATAATCGAGAAAATATCCGGAATGTCCTACGAGGACTATATCCAGGAAAATATCCTGCATCCGGCCGGATGCCATGACTTCCACATAGCCGGAACCTACTATAAGGACAAGCTGCCGAACGAGACGCGCTATTATGTCCAGTCCAACGACCCTCCGGTGGAAGAGTACAACGGCAGCGGCCGCACCGTGACCCGATGCTACGGAGGGAACGACATCAAAGGGCTTTCCGGAGCAGGGGCCTGGATGGGATCCGTTCCGGAACTCACACGCTTTGTCGCCTGCATTGACGGACGAGGGGAAGTCCCTGACATCCTGTCTATCTCGTCTGTAAGAGACATGACCGAATGGTTCGACCAGGACACTTTCTCCCTCGGCTGGAACGACACAAAGCCTACGGGGGAATGGACCCGCACTGGAACCTTCTCCGGCACCTCCGCACTCGTGAAATACTTCCCGGACGGGGAATGCTGGGTGATGGTGACGAACACCAGTACCTGGAAAGGGCCCGGATTCACCAGGTACACCGCCCAGCTGTTCAGCGAGCTGAGGCAGAAGTATTCACCCCTCCTCCCAGCCAGGGATTTTTTCACGGTCCAGGAGGGAAATTAGGCTGAAAAAGGTTATCTTTGTTATCTCATAAAAAACGGATACAAATGGACATCGGCTCTTTGACCTCCGTCTCCCCGATTGACGGAAGATATTCAGGAAAAACGGAAAGCCTCAGAGGCTATTTCAGCGAATACGCCCTCATTAAGTACAGGGTGAAGGTCGAGGTGGAATATTTCATCGCTCTCTGCGGGATTCCCCTCCCCCAGTTGAAGGATTTCCCCATCCCGGCAGATTCACTTCGCTCCATCTGCGACGGATTCACTCCGGAGGAGGCCCTGAAGGTCAAGGAGACGGAAAAGACCACCAACCACGACGTGAAGGCCGTGGAGTATTATTTAAAAGGGAAATTCAAGGAGATGGGGCTTGGGAAATGGGCGGAATTCATCCATTTCGGCCTTACCTCGCAGGACATCAACAACACAGCCCAGCCGCTGATGCTCAAAGACGCCCTGGAGCAGGTTTATATCCCCGAACTCAAGAAGGTGCTGGACATCATCGAATCAGACGCAGCCCTTTGGAAGGATGTCCCCATGCTGGCCCGTACACACGGCCAGCCCGCCTCTCCGACCCGCATGGGCAAGGAGTTCAATGTCTTCGCCTCAAGGATTGAAGAACAGCTACGCCAGTTCTCCCTTCTCACCTATCCGGCGAAGTTCGGCGGCGCAACCGGCAACATGAACGCCCACAAAGCCGCATATCCCGGAATAGACTGGCCGGCATTCGCCGATACCTTCGTTGCCGGACTCGGCCTCAAACGTTCATTCCCCACCACCCAGATCGACCACTACGACAACCTGGCTTCCATATTCGACTGCCTCCGCAGGATAAACACCATCCTCATCGACCTCTGCAGGGATATCTGGACATATATTTCGATGGAATATTTCCACCAGAAAGTCGTTTCCGGTGAGGTCGGATCATCCGCAATGCCCCACAAGGTCAACCCTATCGACTTCGAGAACGCCGAAGGGAACCTCGAGATGGCGAACGCCGTGCTTACCTTCCTCTCCCTCAAACTCCCGATTTCCAGGCTGCAGAGGGATCTAACCGACAGCACCGTACAAAGGAACAACGGTGTTCCCGTAGCCCACGGCCTCATAGCCCTGGCCTCCTTGAAGAAGGGGCTCGGAAAACTGATCCTCAACGAGTCCCGCATCAGCGACGACCTTGAGAAGAATTGGGCCGTGATCGCGGAAGCCATCCAGACGATCCTCCGCAGGGAAGGGTATCCTAACCCCTATGAAACCCTGAAGGCCCTGACGCGCACCGGGAAGGCCATTGACAAGATAACGATTGAGGATTTCATCGACTCCCTATCCGTATCCGAGCAGGTGAAGGACGAACTCCGGGCCCTCTCCCCCTCTTCCTACGTAGGATTCTGATATTCCCTTGCCAGGGCGAGGGTCTCAGGTTTGCCGACATCGATCAGTTCGAGGCCGGGGACAGTGACACCGCGAACTTCACGCAGGGCGGCCGCCCTCAGATAGAAATCTATGATAGAGAACCGGCGGCCCGGAGCCCCCGCTGCCACGATGCGGCCTTCTCCATCATAAAGCGGATATTTCTCCGGCGATGCCTCCATATCATCCATCACATCGAATATATCGTTGGAGATGAAATGGATGCCGGAAAAGGCAAGGCACCGCAGGCCGCGAAGGTCAAGTTCAGGGCTGGGGCTCTTCACTTCACCGGTAGAGACGTTTTTCCATCCGGCCAGACGCATTTCCTTGTCAAAAAGAAGGTAGCGGCTTGTCTTTCTCTCACTCACGAGAATTGTCGCAAGCCTTGTCCCGGCAGATGCCGCTGAAACGAAGGAGGGGATGTCAAGGTTGGATATTATATCCACGTTATGGACCAGGAACGGGCCGCCTTCCAGGAAACGGCGGGCATGGAGTATGCCTCCTCCCGTTTCAAGAGGGGCGGACGGGTCGAGGACTCCCCTTTCGTCAGAAATGCTTATCCGCATCCCGAAACCGTCGTTGTCGCGAAGGTAGGATCCTATCTTGTCGGCAAAGTGGAAAGTGTTCACGACCACGTCATTGAATCCGGAATCCTTTAGCTTGAGAAGGGTATTTGAAAGAAGGGTGCCTCCGCCAAGAGGGACCAGGGCCTTGGGAATGGTGTCGGTAAGAGGCCTGAGACGGGTCCCGAGACCGGCAGCGAAAACCATCGCCTTCATCACTGTTCTTCCAGATAGACATCGTCGCCGGGAGCGGCGAGACGGAAGTTCTCGCGGGCGAACTGCTCCAAGGAATCGCGATTGGAGAGGATGCCCTTTATTTCATGGTCCATCGCCTTGATTTCCTGCTCATAACGCTCAATCTGGCGATTCTGGTTGTGTATGCGGATGGATGAACGGACCCAGCGGACTACATTATTCTTGTTGACGAAGCCCACAAGGATGATGAACACGAGGGTGGAAAAGATGAAATACTTAAGGAAAGACCTTTCCTCAGGACTCCTTCCCTCCCCTTTTCCATTCCATATTTCCCTTAATTTTCCCATTTACTTGAAAAATGCCGCATATCTGTGCAAAATTAATTATTTTTGTGTGATAAGAAAACAGTTAAAAACAAAATACGATGAAACCTACGCTATTGGTACTTGCTGCCGGAATGGGCAGCCGTTATGGAGGACTGAAACAGATGGACGGACTCGGGCCCAACGGGGAAACCATTATCGACTACTCCATCTACGATGCCGTAAAGGCCGGGTTCGGCAAGGTAGTCTATATTGTACGCGAGTACTTCCGCGAGCAGTTCGAAGATGCCGTCAAGGCCAAATACCAGGGAGTAAAATGCATCGACGGAGAGCCGCTCGAATTCCAGTTCGTAGTGCAGGAACTCGACAAGATTCCCGCCAGGTTCACCCTCAACCCGGAGAGGCAGAAGCCCTGGGGCACGGCCCACGCCGTCCTTATGGCCAAAGACGTCATCCACGAGCCCTTCGCGGTAATAAACGGAGACGACTACTATGGCAAGGAGTCTTTCAAGGTACTCGGCGACTGGTGCAGGGCCCATGAAGGTTCTGCCGGGAGCTACTGCATAGTAGGTTTCGAACTCGACCATACCCTTTCGGAAAGCGGTGGCGTGTCAAGGGGAATCTGCCATTATGACGAAGACAGGAGGCTTACCTCCATCGAAGAGCACCTGAACATCGCCAAAGAGACGGACGGGAAGGTTTACGGAGACAACTCGGTGAACGGGGAAACCCATGTCGAGCTTGACAGCAAGGCCCTGTGCTCCATGAACATGTGGGGATTCACCCCCGACTATTTCGCCTTGAGCGAAAAGATATTCGAAGGCTTCCTGGAGAAGAACATCGGAGAGTTGAAGAAAGAATTCTACATCCCATATGCCATCGACTGCATGATCCACGGCGGCCAGGCCACCTGCGACGTCCTCTCCACCCCTTCCCACTGGTTCGGCGTAACCTACAAGGAAGACCGCCCCGCCGTGGTAGCCAAATTCGCCTCCCTCGTTAAAGAAGGAGTCTATCCGTCACCTCTTTACAAATAATTTTCCCCTTATATGAGACCGTCCCGCAAGATTCACAACTTCGACCTTTTCGCCGGCTACTCCTGGCACGTCCCCGGAATAGGCGGCATGTTCGGCCTGCTCGGCCTTCTCCTCGCCGGCATGTTGCTGGGAATGATGGCGCTTTCCATTTTCCTGGCTTTCCTTCCCAGGGAACAGGCCATGGCATACGGCACCCCCGTCGTATACGTCATACAGTTCCTCCCTGCGATGATATACAGCGCGACCGCCAGCCGCAGGAACGCCCTGTTCGAGGACGGGTACCGCCTGGACAACAACAATTTCGTCCCTCTCGGCGGTCTATCGCTTGCATTGATCGTTTCCGCAGCCGTCCTTGCCTGCGCCTTCGGCATCGATCCCTTGAACAATATCCTTCCTCCGATGTCGGAGAAATGGGAGAATGCCATGAAAAGCCTCACGGGAGGCCCCATCCTGCTCACGCTGCTGAGCGTTTCGGTCCTCGCCCCCATCTTCGAGGAGTGGCTTTGCAGGGGTATGGTCCTGAGGGGCCTGCTCAATTACAGGCGTACCGCTGCAGACGGTTCTCAGACCCGCGGCCTGAAGCCCGTCTGGGCCATCGTAATCTCAGCGGTCTTCTTCGCCGCGATCCACGGCAACCTGTGGCAGGGCTTCGCCGCATTCCTCCTGGGATGCCTCTTCGGCTATGTATACTGGAAGACAGGTTCCCTGAAGCTTACCATGCTGATGCACTGCGTCAACAACACCTTCTCGGTGGTCCTGACCAAGGCTTTTCCCCAGCTTGACCAGGCAGACTCCCTCAAGGAGGTCCTCTCTCCGGAGACCTACATGATAACGGTCGTCCTCGGGCTGGCCGTCCTCGCCGCCTGCATCTGGCTGATTTCCAAGGTAAAACCCGCTACCCCCCAAGGCAGCTGCGAACTTATTCCCGCAGACTTCCAGCAGGCGGAATAGCCCCTTCTCCCATACCCTACAGTATCCTGCCGAGGCCGAGTTCGCGGTGGGTGAGGGAGATTTTGATGTCGAACTTGTCGGAGAGGTGCTCCGCAAGATGCTCCGCGCAGTATACCGACCGATGCTGGCCGCCGGTGCAGCCGAAGCAAACCTGCAGATGGGTGAATCCTCTGGCGATGAACCTTCTGACGTGCGGATCGACCAGGGAATACACATGGTCGAGGTAGGACAGTATTTCCCCGTCATCCTCGAGGAACTTTATCACCTCCGCATCGCGGCCGTTGAATCTCTTGAAATGTTCGTATTTCCCAGGATTGTTGATGGAGCGGCAGTCGAACACATAACCTCCGCCGTTGCCTGATGAATCCACGGGTATCCCCTTCTTGTAAGCGAAACTTATAATACTGACTTCCAGCCTCTTGTCCTCAGCCAATTCATTGAATTGAGGAAGTGTGGTGAGTTTCACCAGGGTATCGTTGAGATAGGGGTAGTCTTCGAAAGGAGTCGCGAGGAGCCTGCGGAGGTTGCTGAGGGCGTAGGGAACGGATCCGAGGAAATGGGGTTTTTTCTCGAAATAGCCGCGGAAACCGTAGGCCCCTAGGACCTGGAGGGTACGGAAAAGGACGAAAAGGCGAAGCCTCTCCTGGAAATGGTCTTCGTCGACATCCATGTATTCCCTGACGGAGTTGATGTAGGTCTTGACCATTTCACGGCGGAGGTCCTCAGGATATCTTGCACGGGCCTGCCATACGAAAGAGGCCACATCGTAATAGACGGGCCCGCGGCGTCCCCCCTGGAAATCTATGAACCAGGGCTCCCCGTCCCGTATCATCACGTTCCGTGCCTGGAAGTCCCTGTACATAAACGTATTGCCCCCATCTTTCAGAAGGTCGTCCCTGAACTTTTCGAAATCATCCTGCAGATACACCTCATTGAATTCCAAGCCAGTTGCCTTAAGGAAGCAGTACTTGAAATAATTGAGGTCGAACATCACCATCCTTCCGTCGAACTCCGGTTCGGGATAGCAGACGCTGAAATCCAGGCCTTTGGCACCATCGAACTGGATCCTGGGGAGCATCTCCATGGTGTGGCGGAGAAGCATCCTTTCGTAGGAACTGTATTCACCGCTGGCCCTCCCCTGGGAGACGAGTCTGTAAAGCTGTTCGTCGCCAAGGTCTTCCTGGAGATACCTCATTCCGTCGGAACTGACATACAGCACCTCCGGGACATTGATCCCCCTGTCGCGGAAATGGCGGGCCAGTGAGATGAAAGCCTTGTTTTCCTCAAGATTGGTACCCACAACTCCAATGAGCGACAGGTTCCCTGCCTTCAGGCGGAAATACCTCCGGTTGCTGCCGGAAGATGTCATCTCATTGATCTCTCTGACTTTCAGCCCAGTATTGGACTCGAAAAGATTCTTCAGACTCTCCATAGAAATCCTTTAAAGCATCAGGTCCGTATATTCGTCGATCTCCTGCCTGGTAACACCCTCGCTGAGGAACAGGTTGGTGATCTTTTCCTGCATCGTGCTGCCGGGATATGCCTTCAGCATGGGAAGGCCATGGCTCATGTCTCCGTTGTTGCGGCGCCTGGGGCCGTAGATAGAAAAAGAAGTGAGCTCGTAATCTTTCATGAGGTCGCTTTCGGGCACACCGAGGACACCTTCGAGAAGGAGGCACATGAGCCCGGTCCTGTCAGCGCCGGCGACGCAATGGAGATAAACGGCCTCTCCCTTCCTCAAATGGTGAAGGACGGTCTTGAAGATTTCACCGTGCCGCATATCCTGTCCGAACTGGCCGGCATGATGTGTCTGGATGTTATAATAAGCCACGTCGTCACCGAGAGGGGTGAATTTGATCTCGTTCCCTTCGATGTCGTCGGCATAACCGAGTTCACCGTCAAAACGGAAGTCTATCTCTCCCCGGATTCCCAGGTCGTCGTGCATGAGTCTTATATCATCTTCCCTGACTTGTATGCGGACTTTCTCCCTGTTCTCCCCGGTGAGGTTGACGAGTTCGCCGCCACGATAGAGTTTTCCATACTTCAAGGTCTTTCCGGAAGTGGTCTTCATGCCGCCAAGATCCCTGAAATTATGTACGCTGGGAGCATAGATCATCCTTCTCCTGCCTTCGGTCGAGAACTTCCCGCTGGTCAGCACCCTGCTGCCGTCCGTGACCGAATAGGTGTAGCGGCGTCCAGGGACGAGGTTCCAGATGAAGTAACTTGAGGCATGGCCGTCAATGGTCTTGTCGAGAACCGTCGCATTGCCGGGCTTCACTTCCTTCACGACCACCCTCAGGTTCTCGGAAGCGACCGTGGATTCCCAGTTCACCTCCACGGGCCAGGGCTGGTCGAGGCGGTAATGCGTCCTTACCCTGTACCTGTCTATCAGCGAATAGGAATAATCCGAGTCTGAATACCTTACCTGGTCATAGAAGGCCTTCACCTGGGGATTCTCGATATTATGCTTCCGGATTTTTGCCTGGGACTCGCCGGAGAACGTTACGGCCAGGATGGCCAATAAAGGGATGATGATCTGTTTCATGACTAAGTGAACCGTTAAATTGATTGTCACTGTCACCGATTATTCGGATAAGCTTTGCGAATATAAGCATTTTATATCAAAAAATCTTACCTTTGCATTCTATACATGAACCTGTCTGACGAAACAACATGGACAAACTTAATTGGGCGTATTGCTCGGACAAATACCAGTATACGATGGGAAAATCTTTCCTGGAAACGGGAAAGAAAGACAAGATTGCCGTATTCAACATGTTCTACCGCGTAGCCCCGGAAAACAACAACTGGGCTGTCGCCAGCGGGACCGAGGAGGTTATCCAAATGATAGGCGGAATCGGGAAGGAGGATGCGGATTTCTATGAAAGGTTCCTTCCCGGAGACGATTACAAGGAGTTCCGGGAGTATCTTTCTAAGATGGAATTCACGGGAAACGTGTATGCCGTGAGGGAAGGAGAAATCATATTCCCCAACCAGCCGATAATCACCGTGGAAGCTCCCCTCATCCAGGCGCAGGTACTTGAGACTCCGATGCTCTGCATCATGAACCACCAGATGGCTGTCGCTACCAAGGCCTCCCGTGTCTGCAGGGCTACCAACCATCCCGTCAGCGAGTTCGGATCCCGCAGGGCCCACGGCCCGTGGGCCGCGACCTTCGGGGCGAAGGCCGCCATCATCGCCGGCTGCGCAAGCACTTCGAACATTCTCACCGGGATACTCAACGGCGTGCCTTCCACAGGGACCATGGCCCACAGCTATGTCACTTCCTACGGCAGTTCGGTAGAGGGAGAGCACAGGGCTTTCGTCGACTACATCAACACCCACAGAGGAGAGAACCTCATCCTCCTCATTGATACTTACGACACGCTTAAATGCGGTGTCCTCAATGCGATAAGGGCTTTCCGCGAATGCGGGATAGACGACACCTACCCATATGGCTACGGAATCCGTCTGGACAGCGGCGACCTTACCTACCTCTCCATAAAGGTCCGCGACATCCTCGACAGCCATGGCCTCAAGAACTGCAAGATATTCGCTACCAACGGCCTGGACGAGTATCTCATCTCCGACCTTGAAAGGCAGGGGGCGAGGATAGATTCGTACGGCGTGGGCGATGCCATCGCCACCAGCAAGGCGGCCCCGTGCTTCGGCAACGTCTATAAGCTGGTCCAGCTGGACGGAGAACCCGTCCTCAAAAGGTCGGAGGACCGCATCAAACTCATAAATCCCGGATTCCAAATTACTTACAGAATCATAACAAAAGAAGACGGCGAGGAGAAGTACAAGGCCGACGTCACATGCATACGCGGCGACAGTCTCAGCAAGAGGATTGAGGAAGGGGCGGAATTCACCATCTGTGACGAACGCGACAAATACAAGAACAAGACCTTCCCGGCGGGCTCATACACCTACCGTACCCTTCAGCTCCAGGTCATCAAGGACGGAGTCCGCTGCTGCCCTGCCCATACCCTTATGGAGAAAAAAGCCTTCTACAATGACACCCTCGCCCATTTCAGCCCCTCCGAGCGAAGGCTCATCAACCCCCACTACTACAAGGTGGACATCTCCGACACCCTTTACGACATAAAGATGTCGATACTTAGCCGCCTGAATAAGGAAATCTCTGAATTCAAGATTGACTGACACGATGGTAAAAGACTTCCTGAAAAGATTCTCCCTGCCCCTGGCTGCAGTAGGCCTTGCCGCCTTCAACACCATCGGCATGAACATGAATCCCACGATGCCCGCCCTGCAGCCGTCAGTGGTCAGGGACAGCGTCCGCAAAGGAAGCAACGACACCATCATCTATAAAAATCCGTTTGCCAAGAAAGGAGAACAGAGGCAGGTGTCTTCCCTTTTCCTGGACAGCCTTCCCGTCATATCGGCAAGGGACACGATCAAAGCTCCGGACTCCCTGAGGATCATCGACCCGTTCAAGTACAGATGGTATGCGGCCACACTGGATTCCGCCACGCACGCCTGGGTCAGGGACTCCCTCAGGATGACAGGAGACAGCCTTGTCTGGCCGAGGATTGACTCCATCTACTCCGCCGATTCCACGATACGGGCCCGGGAAGCATTTGAAAAATGGTTTTCGTCCCTCGACAAGATAGGAAGGAAAAAATATTTCGCCGAGAAAAAGGGTGAAATCGAAAAACGCCGTACCGACAGCATCACTGCCAAAAAAGACAGCATTAAAGCGGTAAGGGACAGCATCCGCGAGAGCACCCCCAGGATCCTGGAGACCTTCGCACTTCCGGATACGATGCAGTACAAGAGGCTGGTGGCCTGGACATTGGACAGGAGATACAGCAAGACGGAGCCATTCATCCCCGATACCTCATACAACCACTGGTTCCATGACTTCCCCTTCCGGAGGGAGGACGTCAACGCCACGTGGCTCGGAGTGGCCGGCTCACCGGTGCAGCCGTACAACTATTTCAGGCGCAGGAGCACGGAACATGTGAGCTTCTATGAGCCCTACGAAGCCTGGAGCCATTCCCCCTCCACCATCCCCCTGTACAACACGAAGGTGCCTTACACAGAACTGGCCTACTGGGGCACCCTCTTCGCCAACAGCGAAAAAAGTTCCGACAACCTTCATATATTCACCTCCCAGAACATCTTTCCCGAACTGAACTTCACCCTCCAGTACGACAGGTATGGAGGAGGAGGAATGCTGGAGAACGAGACCACGAAGAACAAGAATTTTGCGGCCACATTCAACTATCTGGGAAAGAAATACATGATGAATGCCGGATACATTTTCAACAGCATAAGCAGAGGGGAAAACGGCGGCCTTACGGACAATATGTGGATCAGGGACACCACCGTTGACGCCAGGGAGATTAACGTCATCCTATCCAACGCGAAGACCGAGATCAAGAAGAACACCGTCTTCCTGGACCAGGAACTGAGGATTCCGCTTGATTTCATGGGCAGGCTCCTTAAGAAGAAGACGCGTACGGACACCCTCGCTTCGCCGGAAGAAGGACTCCTCGAGGACAGCGCCCACAAAGACGTCACGACGGCCTTCATCGGCCACAGCAGCGAGTATTCCACCTACAGGAAGCTGTACACGGACCAGATTCCCGCAGCCGACAGCCTTGCCAGGGCTTTCTACAACGACAGGTTCAACTACAATCCTACCTCTTCGCGGGATTCGGTGAGGACGGCCAAACTTGAGAACCGGGTGTTCATCCGGCTGCAACCGTGGTCAGATGACGGTATCGTGTCCAAACTGAACGCCGGTCTCGGGAACAGGATCCAGACATTCTACTCCATAGACCCCACTTTCCTCCGCAGGAGCAGCACCAGCAAATGGAATTCTACGTTCCTTTACGGAGGAGTGGAAGGACAACTGAGGAATTATATCAGGTGGAATGCCAACGGAGAATTCATTTTCGCAGGGAAGGAAGCCGGTGATTTCAGCATAGATGCATCTGCGAACCTGAGCTTCTATCCCTTCAGGAAAGCGCGCAAGAGCCCGGTAAGCATCACCCTCAATTTCGACACGTCCCTTAAGGAACCGGATTTCTACCACCAGCACTATTATTCGAACCATTACAGTTGGGAAAACGGATTTGACAAGATATCGGTGACAAGGATCGGAGGGAGAATAGACATCCCCTACTGGAAACTTTCCCTGGCGGCCGGTTACGCCTTATTGGACAAGAACATATACTTCGACGCCACAGGCACGGTGCGGCAGAATGACACCCCGATGTCCATCGCGACGCTGGCCCTGTCCAAGAACCTCGTCCTGCTGGGGAATTTCCTCCACCTGGACAACCGGGCCCTTCTCCAATGGTCATCCAACAAGGACGTCGTTCCCCTCCCTGCCCTGGCCCTCAACCTCAGATACTATATCCAGTTCAACATCGTCAAGGATGTCCTCCAGGTGCAGGCCGGAGCGGACGGACTGTGGAACTCCTCATGGTATGCTCCCGGCTGGAATCCCGCCGTGGGCAGTTTCTACAACCAGGCCCGGATAAAGTACAACAACGGACCGTCTTTCGACGTCTTCGTCAACATGCAATGGAAGAGGGCATGCATCTTCGTCAAACTGGAGAATCTCGGAATGGGCTGGCCCATGGACAAGGCCGACTACTTCTCAGCCCATCATTACATAAGGACACAGAAGGCGCTCAAGCTCGGAATGTTCTGGCCGTTCTACATGCCTTCAGGCAGGGCCAGGACCATGAGCGAGTCCATGTCCGCAGGAGGCAGCGGTGGGCGTTAGGAGTAAGAAATACATCAGGTACGCCCTGCTGCTTCTAGCCCTTCTTCCGGTTATGCCATTCGCGGAGAGGACCCACCTCCATAACACGCGCCAGGAAGGCTTTTCCGGAAAACACATCAACGCTTCCATCGCCATCGACTGTTTCGGGAACACATCCAAGGGACTTGCTTTCGGGTACAATTACGAACTTCTGAGGACCTTCGCCCGTGACGGTGGCTTCGACGTCAGGATTACCATGCCGTCGGAAGGGGATTCTCCCCTGGACTCGCTGAGAGAGGGTTCCCTCGACATCCTCGTCCTTCCCGTCTCCGACTCGATCGATACCGAAGGGATCCTCCTGTCCTCCCCTATCAACGAGAGCGCCGTCTGGGCAGTCAACGGGAACTCCCACCGGAGATTAAGGGAAATCAACACATGGATCAAGGTCCTTTCTTCCTCGAACGAAGGGAAGGAGCTCAAGAACAGGTTCTTCCGGATATACAATCCCCGCAAGCTCGTTTCCCTCGGAAGGAGTTCATCCAAAGCCAGCCCTTACGACAAGGCCATCAAGGAGAACTCCGCTTCCCTGGGATGGGACTGGAGGCTGCTTGCCGCCGTGGCATGGCAGGAATCGCAATACAAGATACAGGCGACCTCCCACCGGGGGGCCCGCGGCCTGATGCAGATGGTGCCTTCCACGGCCAGGAGATTCGGGGCGGACGACGTCCTCGACCCGGAACAGAACATCCGTGCGGGAGCGGCGTACCTGTCTTCGCTCCAGAAGATGTTCGCAAACCATGCTCCTGACAGGGACAGTCTCCTGAGACTCACGCTGGCAGCCTATAACGTAGGGGAAGGGAAACTGCTTACATGGCTGGAAGACAGCCTGAAGACAGGACGCGCAGGAAAAACGTACGTGGACAGCGTGCTGTCATGCTATGCATGCCTGAAGATAGTATGCCCACAGCTGAGCGACCTGGGGGAAGTCACTGGGCCCTCACCGTCTGTGCAGGATCGACCCGTGACACAAACAGACACGGTATCAGCAGCAGGATCATTATAGCGACATAGGCTATCGCATCGCACGAAAGAATCCACGGGATGTTCAGGCGGACAGGGACGAAGGATACGAAATAATTCTCCGGATTCAGGCGGATAAGTTTCGTTGTCCCCTGGACGGCGATGAATAGCAGGGCCAGGCCGTTGCCGATGGCCATTCCCTTGAGTACCAGCGAAGAAGCTACCCTGAGGAAGACACGTGATATGGCACGGTCCGTCATACCCAGAGACTTCAGGGTACCTATGGTCGGGATGTTCCGGAAAAGGAGGATCAGCAGCCCGGATATCATGTTGAAGCCCGCTACCGCAATCATGAGGATAAGGATCCACAGGACGTTGAAATCTATAAGGTCGAGCCACGCGAAAATCTGGGGATAGCGGGACTGCGCGGACGTGACCGTGACATCAGGGTCGTCTTCCGTTTCATTGGTAAGGATATACGTCCCAACAAGCGCGGACATTCCCTTCATCCTGTCGGCAGACCTGCGGGAGGGGTCTAGCATTACCTCGAAGCAGGAAGCGTCCCCGTCGCCCCATCCTTCCAGCCTCCTCATGTCGCCGATTTGGGCGAACACCACCAGATTGTCGCTTCCGTCCAGCACGCCCCGGTAGACGTCCGTCACCCGGAACTTCCTGACCCTCACCTTTTCACCGATAAAATATGTGAGCATATCGTCACCTTGCGCCAGCGACAGTTTGTCGGCGAGGGCCGAAGGTATCGACACCCCGAGGGGAACGGTATCCTTCCTCTCCACTCCCTTTATAAGTACACCGTGGATATTGTCACCGGACTTTACTATTCCAGCCTTGTACACAGCAGGAGACACGGACACCACCCCCGGAAGGGAACGCACGCCGCGGAGCCATGAAGCCGAATCAGACACCGGTCTCTGGTTCCCGACATAGTTCATATCATCCGGAAGTATCTGGAGATCACCGCAAATGGATGAGATTCCGGAACGGATTTCGTGGCGGAAACCGGAAGATACCGATACCGCTACGATGATAACAAAAAAGGAGACGGCGATGGATACCATCGCCAGTCTCCCTTTGAATCGGAGTTTCCCGGCTATGAAACGGGAAGCGTCCACTACCAGATATGCACCCTTTCTTCCTCGGGACGGAACATGGGGTCACCCTCCTTGATGCCGAAGGCCTTGAAGAAGGAGTCGAAATTCCTGACGGACACGTTGACGCGGTTGTTGGCAAGGGAATGGACGTCGAGCTTGGTGAGCCTGCCCTTCTCCTCGTCAGTGATGTTCTGGGCCCATACGGCCGCATAGCCGAGATAGAAACGCTGGTCGGTGTCGAAACCGTCGATCGGCTTCACATCCTTGCCAGCCAGGGCGTTGTGCAGGGCGGAGTAGGCTATGCTGAGTCCGCCGTGGTCAGCGATGTTCTCGCCGAGGGTGTAGTGTCCGTTGGCATGGACTCCGGGAAGGACCTCGACCTCGTCGAACTGGGCCGCGAGTTTTTCGGCCTTCTCAGTAAACTTGGCGGCGTCCTCCGCGGTCCACCAGTCGGACATGTTGCCATCCTTGTCGAAAAGACGGGCCTGGTCGTCGAATCCGTGGGTCATTTCATGTCCAATGACCACGCCGATTGCCCCGTAATTGATTGCATCGTCGGCATCGGGATTGAAGAAAGGCGGCTGGAGGATGGCTGCAGGGAAGCAGATTTCGTTAGTGGTAGGGTTGTAGTATGCATTCACCGTCTGGGGTGTCATGCCCCATTCGGTCTTGTCGGTCGGCTTGCCGAGCTTAGACTTGTTGTCTGCAACATACCAGCGGCTGGCGGCCTGGAGGTTCTCGTAGTAACTCTTGGCAGGGTCGATCTCAAGGGTGCTGTAGTCCTTCCACTTGTCGGGATAGCCGATCTTCACGGTAAAGTTGGAGAGCTTCTCCATGGCCTTCACCTTGGTGCTGTCTCCCATCCACTCGAGGGCCTGAATATGTTCTCCGAGAGCCTTCTGGAGATTCCCGACGAGAGTCAGCATCTTCTCCTTGCTGCTCTCGGGGAAGTATCTGGCGACATACATTTCACCGACTGCTTCGCCGAGGATTCCGTTAGGAACGGCCATGGCCCTCTTCCAACGGGGTTTCTGCTCCTTGACCCCGGCCATCTGGGTGCTGAAGAAATCAAAGCTGGCGTCATAGAAATCATCGCTTACGGAACCGCAGGCCCCGGAAATGATCCTGGAGGCGAGATAGTCCTTGAGGACATCGAGGGGAGCGGTGGCATAGTAGTCGCTGAATGCCTTGAAGAAAGAGGGTTCGGCAACGATTATCTTCTCCTGGTCGGGAATCCCTCTCTGAGCGAAATAGGCAGCAAAGGGGAAGCCTTTGTAGGTCTCTTCCAATTCTTTGGACGACATAGGATTATATTGGGCGATATAATTCCTCTCCTGCTCCTTGGTCCATGAATTGAGGGCGAGGAAATCCTCTACCGCAAGGGTGTTGGAAGCCGATTTGGAGGGATCTCCGACTCCGGCCAGGGTGAATATCCTGTTCAGGAACCTGAGGTAACCTTCCTTGATGGCAGCATTCTCCTCTGTGAGGTAGTAGTCGCGGTCTCCGATACCCAGGCCTCCCTGGCCGATGTACAGGATCTGGTTCCCGCTGTCCTTGAGGTCTGCTTCGACATAGGCTCCGAAGAACCCTCCCTCGCTACAATCATGCAGATCGGCAAGGGCCTTTGCGAGCGCCTCCTTGTCGGCGACGGCGTATATCTTGTCGAGATAAGGCTTGATGGGAGCCGCACCCTCGCTGTTGAGGCGGGTGGAGTCGAGCCCCATCTTGTACAGGTCGGATATCTTCTGCTCGATGGTGCCCTTGGCAACCTTCATCTTTGCCATTTCCGCAAAGAGGTCATTGAGTCTGGTGACGTTGTTCTCCCTTAGCACGTCGAACGATCCGAAGCGGGCAAATTCGGGCTTGAGGGGGTTGGCCTTCTGCCATCCTCCAACGGAATAAGCATAGAAATCGACCTTGGGACTGACTGTAGTGTCGAGGTTGTCGAGATTGAATGCCGGCACCCGGGCCTGTTTCTGTCCTCCGCAGGCCGCGATTGCCAAAGCTGTTGAAATGATCATAAGAATCTTTTTCATATCAGGATTGTTTAATGTTCGTTTTCAATCTTGCAAAGTTATCATTTTTTCCGATATTTGTCGTCCATTTGACGATATGAGCGAAAAACAGTCATTCTTGCAGTTCCTGAAAAACTGGATGCTCCCTCTGGCAATGGCATTCGGGGCTGTATTCTACCTCTTCTACCATTACCTTCCGGTCCTGGATCCCATCGAACCGGCCATCGACAAGGGCATCAAGGAAGTTCAGCCCATCCTCGTGGGGATAATGCTATTCCTGCAGTTCAATATCATCTCCCCGCACGACCTCAGGCCAAGGAAGTGGCATATTTGGATACTGCTGTTCCAGGCAATATCTTTCTTCATCTTCGCCTTCTGGGCTGCATCCATGCAAGAAGCGCCGACCAAGGTCCTTGTCGAGACAGCCATGCTGTGCATAGTCTGCCCTACCGCCGCCGCTTCCGGGGTGATCACACGGAAACTCGGCGGAGACCTCCCGGGAGACATGGCCTGCGTGGTCCTCACCAACTGCCTTGCAGCCATCCTGCTTCCCATCATGCTTCCGAAGGTCAATCCCGCAATCAGCCTGTCTTTCTGGAACGCCTTCCTGAAAATCCTCGTTAGGGTGTTTTCAATCCTCCTTCTCCCCTGCATATGCGCATGGGTCATAAGGTTCTTCTTCAAGAGGCTGCATGAACGGCTCGCCGCCCTCGCCGACTGGGCATTCTATGTCTGGGGCATCAGCCTTGCGCTGGCAATATCCCTCGCCACTAAATCCCTTATGGAAAGCCGGCTCCCGATGTGGATAATCGCCGGCATAGGAGCCATCTCATTACTCACGTGCATCTTCCAGTTCTGGCTGGGAAGGAAGATCGGCAGGCCAGGAGGCCGGGCCATGGAAATCACGGCCGGGCAGTCCCTCGGACAGAAGAACAACGGTTTCCTTATCTGGGTATGCTTCAACTTCCTTACCCCTGTTACTTCCGTTGCCGGAGGACTGTACGCAATCTGGCAGAATCTGATCAATTCCATGGAACTGTACGAACACAGGCACGGGAAGGCATGATTTTGGTACGTTACCGAGAGAAAATGAAAAAGACCGTAATGAAAATCCACACCATACTCGCAGCCATCGCCATGACTGCCTCGCTTTTCTGTGCCCAGGCGCAGGACAAGCCTTCAAGCGCAGAGTTTCTGGAAAGATACAACAAGCTGGTTTCCAAGCTGGGAGCAGCCGGAGTCGGGGTCGAGACCGTCATACAGAAATGGGAAGCCGCCTACCCGGACGACATTGACATGCTGACGGCAAAATTCTCCTACTATTTCACCAAGAGCCAGGACAGGTCTGTCCAGGTCATGGATGCGGACAAGTATCTCGGTGAAAAACCGGCTCTGTCCCTGACGGATTCCCTTGGTAAGAAAGTCAACTATTTCCAGGTCACCAATTACGACGACGAGCTTTTCGCAAACGCCACCTCGGCCATTGACAAAGCCATCGGACTCGAGCGCAACCGACTGGACCTCAGGTTTATGAAAACGGCCGCACTGCTGGCATACGAGAAAGACAGCCCGGACATGACCCTTTCCGACCTCAAGGCCCTCGTGGATTACAACGGGCACACCCATCCCCAGTGGAGCTATCCTGATTTCATCGCCGACGAAGACTTCTTCAAGGCCGCCGTACAGGAGTACTGCTATTCGTTCTTCCGTATCGGAACCCCCCAGTCATTCGAGGCTTTCAGGCAGCTTTCCGAAAAGATGCTGGAATACTGGCCTGACGACACCCTTTTCCTGACTAATCTCGGATCCTACTACCTTGTCTGCAAGAAAGACAACAAATCCGCGTTGAAATATTACAACAAGGTGCTTAAACTCTCCCCGAACGACTATACGGCCGCAAAGAACTGCGTACTGATGGCAAGGGCGGAAAAAGATGTGAAACTCGAGAAAAAATACCTCCCCATCCTGATCAGGGCCACGGAAGACGAGGCGGAAAGGCTGTCTGCAGAGGCCCGTCTGAAGTCGCTTTAACCTATCTGCATCAGAATCCTCCTTGATATCGGATGAAGGCTGTTCACCCGATTGCCCAGGTTTTTGACCACCCCGAAAGGATGACCGCAGAAAGATAGGGCGACGAAGCCTCTGGGACTGTTCCCCAGTGCAATCGGATCCCTGCGCAGATAACGCAATGCTGTCTCCCGGTCCAATGCGGCTATCGGCATGGACTCCCTGTTGAATGACAGGCTCAGGACAAGGTCTTCCGACGGCACCAGGTCACGACCCTTGACGGTACCGACAGCCACTCCCCTCCTGAGCGGCCTGAGGCAGGAAAGGGCCGATGTTTCCGGGGAAATGACCGAAGGAATGCAGATTACGGTATCACCTGACTTCACTGCAACCGTATCGGAAAGCAGATACCCTTTCGCATCCTTCACGCTGTCATCTCCCTTCATGGGTTTCATCGATTTCCTCCACGCATGGCCGCAATGGTTTTTCATCACCGCGGAGCAGAACTGTCCCTCTCCCGATCCAACAAGGCCAGGAACCAGCAGATAACCGTAATCCGTAGTATATAACCCATTGCCCTCCAACGTTTTCTCTCCCTTGGTCCCATGGAGCGGTTCCGCCCCGAGATCCTTGGACATCCAACTTACCATGTCGTCATTTTCGGCCCTTTCAAAGGTGCAGGTGGAATAGACCAGGACGCCTCCGTCACGAAGGGCCGGCCACACGTCGGCCAGGATTCTCTTCTGCCTGGCCGCACATAACCCAACGAGTTCAGGAGACCAGTCTTCACGTGCCCTGGCATCCTTGCGGAACATCCCCTCGCCCGAGCATGGGACATCTGCCAGAATGATGTCGAAAAACCCCTCCAACACAGCAAAAGCAGCAGGGTCACATGAGGTTACCACAACATTCGGGTCCCCCCAGAGGGCCATGTTGTCAGCCAGAACGGAGGCCCTGGCCTTCATTACTTCGTTGGAAACAAGGATGAAATTATCCCCGAGGCTTTCCCTGAGGGATGACGCAAGGTCCGTGGATTTTCCACCCGGAGCGGCGCAAAGGTCAAGCACCCGGAGCGGCCGTCCAAGACTTTCTGCATGGAATTCAGCCAATTCCGACCTGAAAACCATCCCAGGGAACATTGCAGAAGAATCCTGGACATAGTAACAACCCGCATGGAACAGAGGGTCGAGGGTGAAAACGGGACGGGAAGCCAGGTCTCTCCCCCATTTACACCATGAGGAGACTCCCTTCATTTCAAATTGTGGGAAATCCTCCTCTGGAGAGGCAGTCTTGGCAGGATTGAAACGGACCGAGACAGAGGCGGGAAGAGAGAACGACGGGAGGCAGGCTGATGCCTTATCTGCACCCACCGCCTTTTCCAAAATGGAAAACAGCATCTCCTGACCCTGCAGAGGCATTATCTCAGATGTTGTATTTCTTCCGAAGTTCGTCAATCTTCTCCTGGCTCATCCCCTCGGGCATCCTCCCTTCTGAAGCGGCGGCCAGGGAATCGACCACCTTGTCGATTGCATCCTTGAGCTTGCTCCCCAGGAGCATCTTCATCATAATGCTGACTTCGGCGGACATATCAATATGGAGGTCGGTCTTGGAAGGGTCTCCTCCGGGGACCGGATCGAAATGCATCGTGAGGCTGAAGGGGAACGGCGAACCGTTGTCCTTGAAATTGATGCTTGAATAAGGGGACCTGTCGTTTACCCTCACCCCAAGGTTGAAGCCCTGGACGGTCGCGCTGATGCTGTCGAAATCGGCCTGGACCGAATCCTTCTTGTCCTCAGGCAGGAACTGGACGAAGTTCCTCATATCGGTAAACGCCATATACAGCTCCGCCGGAGATTTGGACACTACCGCGTGTTTGCTTTCTATATCCATAGCCATAGCTGACTCCTTTTATTATTCCTGTTTCCACACGGAGGGATTCTCCCTCCATTCGCCGAGTGTCTTTTCCGTTTCCGGAGACAGCCGCCCGCCATCGATGGCCGCTCGCACCAGGGCCGGATAATTGGAAAGGGTGACGAGCCGGACCCCTTCCCCTGCGAATGCAGCCTCGGCCTCAGGGAAGGCATAGGTGAAGATCGCAACCATTCCGAGGACTTCCGCCCCGGCATCCCGAAGGGCCCTCACTGCCATGAGGCTGCTTTTCCCTGTTGAAACGAGATCCTCGATCACGACGACTTTCGAGCCGACGGGGAGAACCCCTTCTATCTGGGACCTGGTACCATGGTCCTTGGGAGTCGGACGCACATAGACGAAAGGCTTGCCCAGCTTCTGGGCCACAAGGACTCCGTGTGCGATGGCGCCGGTGGCCACTCCCGCTACGACATCGGCGCCGGGACATGTTGTCAATGCCAGGGATGCCAGTTCCCCGGCGACTTCTTCCCTCAGTTCCGGGCTCGAAAGTATGCGACGGTTGTCACAATAGATGGGAGACTTCCACCCTGATGCCCATGTAAAAGGTTCATCCGGACGGAGAAGGACGGCTCCTATCTCCAAAAGCCCCTCGGCAAGTTTCCTTTCCGTATCTGTCATGTCAAAAAAACTTCATACATTTGCAACTGAGGCAAAGATATGAATTTTTCACGCCGCCTCCGCATTTAATGTATAAAATCTATTTCGAAACACGCTGCCTGGCGATCTGTTCCCCGGACGAACAGGCCCTGTCGGATCCCAATTCGGTTGAATTCCACCTGGGAGAGAAATCCGACATCCACTCCCTGGTTGGGATGTTCGAAGCATCCAGGACCTTGGCCAGGATCTATATCCCCGACAATGATCCCGACGCAGCATACAAAAGGATCTGCTCGGAATTCAAGGAAGTGAATGCAGCCGGAGGCCTTGTTTCCAACAGAAGGAACGATTACCTTCTAATCAGGCGCAACGGACTGTGGGACCTGCCCAAAGGGCATCAGGAGAACGGCGAGGACATAAGGATAACGGCAATGAGGGAGGTCCAGGAGGAAACCGGAGTTAAGGAGCTGGAACTCAGGGATCTGATATGCGTGACCGACCATTGCTACAAAAGAGACGGAATCTGGCACCTCAAGCACACATGGTGGTATGACATGCTCTATACCAACCCGGTAGACCTGACGCCGCAGAGGGAAGAAGACATCAGCCAGGCCGCATGGGTAGCCAAATCCAGCCTTCCCCCCTTCCTCAAAAACACCTACCCGTCCATCCAGGAAGTCTTCCGCGAGGCAAAGGTGTAATTTTCTTCCTCAAGATGAAACATATTCCGGTATTCCGCCGTATAATAGGGGTATCTGAATAATTTTTGACGTTGTCTAAGACATGAAACTCTCTCAATTCCAGTACCTTCTTCCCAAAGACAGGATTGCACAGGAACCCACGAGGTGGCGTGATGAATGCAAGCTCATGGTTCTCCACAAAGATTCAGGCGACATCGAACACAAGCTTTTCAGGGATATCATAGACTATTTCGGGAAAGGCGACTGCTTTGTCCTCAACGATACGAAAGTCTTCCCGGCAAGGCTTTACGGAAAGAAAGAAAAAACCTGGGCCGACATCATGGTCTTCCTTCTCAGGGAACTCAACCGCGAACAGAGGCTTTGGGACGTGATTGTCGATCCGGCGAGGAAAATAAGGATTGGGAACAAGCTTTATTTCGGCGAAGACCAGAGCCTTGTGGCTGAGGTTATAGACAATACCACGTCCAGGGGCAGGACGCTGAGGTTCCTGTATGACGGACCCTATGAGGAATTCAAGCAAACCCTTTTCTCCCTTGGTGAAATACCTGTTCCCAAATGGGTGAAACCCAGCATTACCCCGGAAGACAACGAGAATTTCCAGACCATCTTCGCCGCGCATGAAGGCGCCGTCGCAGCCCCTGCAGCCGGCCTCCATTTCAGCAGGGAACTGTTCAACAGAATGATCCTCAAGGACATCGACAAGGCTTTCATCACCGTCCACATGGGGATCGGACATTTCCGCAGGGTCGACGTCGAGGACCTTTCAAAGCACAGGATGGATTCCGAGAGGCTGATCATCACCCCCGAGGCTGCCCAGACCATAAACAAGGCAAAAAACGAAGGGCATAAGATCCTTTCGGTCGGAGTCACCGTCACCCGCGGCCTTGAGACATTCGTGACCACCAACCGCGAAGTGAGGCCCTACGATGGATGGACCAACAAGTTCATCTTCCCCCCGTACAATTTCACCATCCCGGACGCGATGGTTACCAATTTCCACCTCCCCGAGTCCACCATGCTCATGTGCGTCGCCGCTTTCGGCGGTTTCCACAACGTCATGAACGCCTATCAGGTGGCCCTTGACGAGGGATACCGTTTCGGCCCGTACGGAGATGCCATGCTGGTGATCTGACAGGAACCGGAAGAAATATCTGGAAACCGGAAGAAATACAAAAAATCCGCCCGATACCCCCGGCGGATTTTTTCTTTTGCA
The DNA here is from genome assembly GCA_902766985.1 of uncultured Bacteroidia bacterium. Taxonomy (GTDB): domain Bacteria; phylum Bacteroidota; class Bacteroidia; order Bacteroidales; family UBA932; genus Cryptobacteroides. Next base: position 22,511 of record CACXFP010000031.1, read on the forward strand.
CGGAGAGGACTAACTTGACCTGAAAAAAACTATGAAAACTTCAGGCTTGAATGAAAAGTCGTGCCTGTGCGCCTTGAACAGGATATTCGGGTTCGAACCGAAGATAGGGATCGCCTTGATAGAGAGGCTGGGCAGCGCCGAGGCTGTATTCGGACTGGATGGAAAGAGTCTCAGCGAGTTCCTGGGACCCTGTTCCAAATACCTGGATATGGTCAGGGCAGAAGAAGTACCCAGAAGCAGGGACGAACTCGAGAGGCTCGCCCGGGACGGCTGCCGCTTCGTCGGAATAGGGGAAGAGGGCTATCCCTCGCTCCTGCGGGAATGTGAGGATCCTCCGATAGGCCTCTATTACAAGTCCGTATCCTCTCCGGAAGAAATATTCAATTCACGCCCGTGCATCGCCATTGTCGGGACCCGGGATTTCTCTCCATACGGCAGGGAATGGACCTGGAGGATAGCATCGACGATAGCCCGTTCCCAGCGCAGGCCAGCCATAGTCAGCGGCCTGGCTTACGGGGTGGACTTCACGGCCCACATGGCGGCCCTGGAAAACGGGACCCCGACAATTGCCGTAATGGCCACGGGCATAGAGGAAATCTATCCTTACAGGCACGCCGCACTGGCGGAAAGGATAGCGTCTTCTCCAGGCAGCGCCATCGTCACGGACTATCCTCCGGGCACAGGAGCGGCAAAAGTCAATTTCCTCCGCCGCAACAGGATCATCGCCGGACTCTCCAAGGCTACGGTACTTACTGAATCCAAAACGCGAGGAGGCGGCATGATCACGGCAAGGCTGGCCTTCTCCTACGGACGAGAAGTGTTTGCGCTGCCCGGAAGGGTCGACGACATCCGTTCCCAGGGATGCCTTAACCTAATAAGGGAAAAGGTCGCGGAACCCGTCGGGTCGCCTGAAGGCCTCGTGGAAGCGCTGGGACTGGGCACCCCTTCCAGATTGAAACGCAGGGACTTCCTGGAAACGGTGGAGGAATACTACAAAGGGACAGTGGACGGAAAGGTATTGAAGGACATCCTCTCGGTGGCCTCCACGGTCTACAGGATAAGGGGCGTGTCCATTGATGAAATATGCCGTTCGACAGGGCTCCAGTATGGGAGTGTCTCTTCCCTGACAGGGATGATGGAGGGGGACGGGCTCATTAAGACAGACCTGCTCCAAAGGTGCTTTGTAGGCCCGATGGCATGACGATCCGCCTGTGAAAGGAGGGCGTCCGGTTGGAATTCCAAGGATATTTCTTAAATTTGAAGGTTTCAAAAAGCCTTTGGATGGAAGGATATACAA
>CACXFP010000032.1 GCA_902766985.1 uncultured Bacteroidia bacterium
ATTTCAGGATACTCGAGGTGCTGGTTAACCCACTTGCTGAATTCATTGGCATCTCCGCCGTTGAAAGAGGGTTTCTCTTCTACCAACTGGAACGGGATGGCTTCTTCCTCTACCTGTTCCTCTTCAGGAGCCTGCTCTACATAGTCCATGATTTCAACACCCATGTTGGCATCATCTTCGAGGTTGAGAATATTGTCTTCAACCTTGATGTCGTCGTCAACGATGTCGATCTGGTCGGAGAGAACAGGAATCTTCGGGGCCTCGGGGGGAGGTGGAGGGGTTTCCTGGGTAATGGGAACCATGTCCTCTACTTCCACGACTGTCTGGTCATCTGCGAAAGCGTCGTTCTTTGCCTCTTTTGTCTGATACTCAAAGGCGAAGAATACGGCAAGCAGAGCCAGGACCATACCGATCTCGGTGAAGAGAAGTCTCTTGTTCTCAAGACTGGCTTTCGGTGATTTCTTTACTTCCATTTCAGTATAAGTTATACTTTCGGTTTGCGTGGTAAAGTTATAAATAATTATTGGTATTTCAAATTTTCTCGTTTCCTTTTTGTAGTTTTGCACAAAGTTTTCAACAATGGTTAGATATTTTTCCGAGGATATAAAATTCGATTTCAAGGGCCGCAGGGCCAATAACAGCTGGCTGTCAGCCGTTGCAGAAAACGAAGGAAAGAAGCTCGGAGATGTAAACATCATATTTTGTTCCGACCCTTATCTTCTTGAGGTCAATAAGAAATATCTCGGTCACGATTACTATACCGATATAATAACATTCGATTATTGTGAAGGTAAAATCCTTTCCGGCGACCTTTTCATAAGTGTAGATTCCGTCAGGGATAATGCTTCTTTCTACGGTGCCGCTTTTGATGATGAACTCCACAGGGTCATAGTCCATGGAGTCCTTCACCTTATCGGATATGACGACCATACTGACGAAGAAAAAAAGACGATGAGATCAAAGGAAGACCAGTATCTTTCCTTGCGGGCCTCTCTTTCCTGATCCATGGAAAAGAATTATGACATAATAGTTGTCGGTGGAGGACATGCCGGTTGCGAAGCTGCCATGGCGGCTGCCAACCTCGGATCATCCGTCCTTCTTGTTTCTCCGGATATGCTCGGCTTTGCCAGGATGTCCTGTAATCCCGCGGTCGGCGGAATCGCTAAGGGACAGATCGTCCGCGAGATCGATGCCCTCGGCGGCTATATGGGAATTGTCACCGATGCGTCAACCCTGCAATTCAGGATGCTCAACAAGTCGAAGGGTCCTGCAATGTGGAGCCCCCGCGCCCAGTGTGATAAAACAGCATTTTCCCTGAACTGGAGAAATATTCTTGAAAGTTGCTCAAAATTAGATATTTACGCGGATTTTTGCACAAAACTTCTCTTTGAGAATTCAAAAATTGTCGGAGTCTGTACTAATACCGGGGCAATTTTTCATTCTCAAGCGGTTATCCTTACCGTCGGAACCTTCCTTGATGGGATGCTTTTCATAGGGAGGCACAGTTTTGAAGGCGGACGTATCGGCGAACTTTCATCCCATGGCATAACTGGCCAACTGAAATCTCTTGGCATTTCTTCCGGGAGGATGAAGACCGGCACACCTCCTAGGATTGACATTTCTTCAGTCGATACCGATAAACTTGCACTTCAGTTCGGAGACGAATCTCCTGAGAAGTTCTCCTTCCTTCCTTACCTTTCCCCGGTCCAGTCCGGCACTCCACAGATGCCGTGCTATATCCTTCACACGAATTCCAAGGTACACGATATTCTTCGTTCCGGTTTCTCCGAGTCACCGATGTTCACCGGAATGATTCATGGAAAGGGTCCGCGTTATTGCCCGAGCATCGAAGACAAGCTGAGGGTTTTCCCTGACAAGGATTCGCACCAGTTGTTCCTTGAACCAGAAGGGAGACATACCGGAGAGTATTACCTCCAGGGATTTTCTTCGTCCCTTCCGCTTCAGGTACAGCTTGACGCCCTTCATTCTATCGAAGGACTTGAGGATGCAAAAATATTCAAGCCGGCCTATGCCGTTGAATATGATTACTTTGACCCTTCGCAACTTCGGTCGACGATGGAATCGAAATGCGTTGACAATCTGTATCTTGCAGGTCAGATTAACGGTACTACAGGCTACGAGGAAGCTGCGGCTCAGGGTATAATCGCCGGTATAAACGCCCATCTCAAGATTGCTGGAAAGGGACCTTTTATCCTGCGCAGGGACGAAGCTTATATCGGGGTTCTGATTGATGACCTGATCACGAAGAGTGTTGATGAACCCTACAGGATGTTTACCTCCAGAGCCGAGTATCGTATCTTGTTGAGGCAGGAAAACGCTGATGCCAGGCTGACATTCAAGTCTCATGAAATCGGACTGGCAGATGATTTCAGGTATGGATATACCGTGTCCAAGTATGAAAACATCTCCAATCTATCCAATCTTTGTTATTCGGTAAAGATAAAGGCGGACAAGGTCAATCCGATTCTTGAATCAAAGTCTTCTGCTTCGGTTGCGGAATCCAGAAAGGTGTCTGATTTTATCGCCCGTCCAGACCTTGGTCTTTCAGACATTATCGATATTGTTCCACGTGGAACAATTGAGGACCATTTGGTAAAATTCGATGCAGTAGAGGCTGATCTGAAGGGAAACCTGCCGTATGTTCTTCAGGACAACAAATTCTCTTTTGCCGAAAAGATTAAAGAGACTTACAGAAAAGAAATAATTGAGGCGGTAGATATTGCTGTCAAATACAGCGGTTATATTGACAGGGAAAAGGATGTTGCGGAAAAGATTCTGCGCCTGGAGAATGTAAAGATTCCGGAAGACTTTGACTTTGATTCCGTCTCCGGTCTTACGATCGAATGTCGTCAGAAGTTGTTGAGATACCGCCCGACCACCATTGCCCAGGCTTCCAGGATATCAGGAGTTTCGCCATCCGACATATCTGTTCTTCTCGTCTATTTTGGAAGATAATTGTTCCACGTGGAACAAAATAACAGAAAATAGAAGCCTTACAGAATCTTGAGGGCTTCTTTTATTATTTCCTCCACAGAGGCTTCTGGGTTTGCTGTCTGAATTGTATGAACCGCCTTGTGGACGTTGGGTTTTGAAAATCCCAGCAGAACAAGGGCGGTAACGGCCTCTTCTGCAATAGTTGCCTTTCCTCCGATACTTTCTCCAACAGAAACGCTGCCTTCCCCTTTTACGATCTTGTCCTTAAGCTCCAGTATGACCCTTTGGGCGCTCTTTGCCCCAATGCCTTTTACGCTTTTAATCTTTGCAATGTTCTCGGATAGGATTGCCTCTCGAACTTCGTCAGAACTCATTGAAGAAAGCATCATCCTTGCTGAACCAACACCGATTCCGGAGACGCTGATCAGGAGTCGGAAAATTTCCCTCTCGTCTTTAGTGTAGAATCCGTAAAACTCTTCGTCATCTTCCCTGAGATGGTGATGGACGTAGATCTTAGCCACTTTTTCATCCTTTACCGCCTCATATGTCTGAAGGGAAATCAGCATGCTGTACCCGACTCCGTTGCAATCTATCACGACCTGGGTCGGATTGATTTCAGCAACTTGTCCTTTAATGTAATCTATCATGATCGCGACGTTGTTTCTTTTCCCAAAAATAATCTATTTTTAAGTCTTTTAAAAGATGAATTGTTAAATTTGCAGTTCACCGGAAAAGAACCATGCACGTAGAAGAGTTGAGAAAATGCTTCCCCGGTCTGTCACAGACCGTCTACGGAAAACCGCTTGTCTATTTTGACAATGCGGCTACTTCCATGCGCCCCGTGCAGGTCATCGACAAATTGAGCAATCTCTCACTGCTTAAGAATTCCAACATACACCGGGCTGTCCACGCCCTTGCCGCCGAGGCAACGGAAGAGTATGAAAGAACCAGGGAATACGTACGCGCATACCTGAATGCTGCCGGCCGGGAGGAAATCGTGTTCACTTCCGGGACAACTGCCGCGATTAATCTTGTGGCTTTCTGTTTCGGCGAAGCTTTTATCGAAGAAGGGGACGAGATAATAGTTTCAGAGGAGGAGCATCATTCCAACATTGTTCCCTGGCAGATGATGTGTCAGAGGAAAGGGGCGACACTCAAGGTGCTTCCTGTTGATGACGAAGGCCATCTCAGGCTTGATGTCCTGAAAGGAATCCTTACTCCCAGGACGAAACTTCTTGCTGTTGCCCAGGTATCCAACACACTTGGAATAGAAAACCCCATAAAAGAAATTGTAAATATCTGTCATTCAAAGAATTGTCTTGTGTTGACAGACGGGGCCCAGGGAATCGTCCACACAGGTATCGATGTACAGGATGCCGGCTGCGATTTCTATGTTTTTTCGGGACACAAGATATACGGAGCTACCGGAACAGGAGTCCTTTATGGCAAAAAAGAACTCCTTGAGAAAATGCCGCCGTACATGGGCGGAGGGGAAATGATTGCGACTGTAAAATTCACCGGTACTACCTATGCACCGTTGCCTGGAAAGTTCGAGGCCGGGACACAGAATATCAATGCAATTCCGACCCTGGTGCCAGCTCTGGAAATGGCGAAACAAATGAGCGACAACGAATTGGTCCGATATGGGAAGGGTATTTCCGATTATCTTTACCAGGCATTGTCGTCGAATTCCAGAATCCGTCTTTTCGGTGTTCCACGTGGAGCAGAAAAGAAAATACCCCTGTTTTCTTTCACTGTAGAAGGGGTGCACCATGAGGACCTTGCGCTGATTCTGGACAAAATGGGAATAGCGGTCCGTTCCGGGCAGATGTGTGCTGAACCCATGATGGACAGGTTCGGGGTGACGGGAATGCTGCGCGCGTCCCTTGCTCCGTATAATACGATGGAGGAGGCCGAGAGTTTCATAAAATCGCTTGAAAAAGCGATAGATATGCTTTTGTAGATGGAAACAATGAGTTTGGAAGAAGCCAAAAATCAGGTAATAGAGGACTTTTCCCTTTATGACGAATGGCTTGATAAATACGAATATCTGATTGAACTTGGAAAGAATCTGGATTCTTATCCTCAGGAGGCCAGGACTGATGACAGGCTCATCAAAGGGTGCCAATCGAGGGTTTGGCTGGATTGGCAGCTGAAGGAAGGGAAAATCTGGTTTGCAGCGGACAGTGACGCAATCATTACCAAAGGAATAATTTCCCTTCTGATAAGCGTTTATTCAGGGAGAACCCCGCAGGAGATCGCTGCGGATGATTTTGGCTTCATAGAACAGATAGGTCTTAAGGAAAACCTTTCGCCGACAAGGGCCAACGGCCTTGTGTCAATGATCGGAACCATCAAGCGGGTGGCTGCGGAAAATCTTTGATATAGGATGGACGAGAAGAAACAGGAAAAAGAAGTGCTTACCGCTGAGGACGTCAAGGAGCTTGCGCCCATCTATGATAATGTCGTGATGGCCCTTAAGCAAGTATATGATCCGGAAATCCCGGTGAATATCTATGACCTCGGACTCATATACGAGTTGAATATAACGAAGGATCATGTCGCCAACATAACGATGACCTTCACCGCACCGAATTGCCCCATGGCAGATGAGGTCCTCCTTGACGTGAGGACCAGCGTAGAGGATGTCCCCGGAATAAAATCATGCAATGTAGAACTTACGTTCGACCCCGTATGGGATCAGAGCATGCTGTCCGACGAGGCCAGGGTCGAACTGGGAATGGATATCTGACCGAAATGACAGACCTATACCTTTCCCTTGGATCTAATATTGGAAACCGCAGGGAAAACCTTCTGCAGGCGATAGCGTCTCTTGATGAAAGGCTTGGATGCCGTCATCATTCCCTTTCAGGCATCATTGAGACGGATGCCTGGAATTTTGAAGGAGAAAAATTCCTTAACTGTGCCGTTCTCTACAAGATCAATCTTCCAGATAATCCGGTCGAGCAGGCAGCAGAGGACATTCTCAGGATATGCAAGGGTATTGAGAAGGCAATGGGACGGACAGACGAGGAAAAATATTCCTCCGAAGGAAAAAGAATCTACCAATCCAGGGTAATCGATATTGATATCCTTTTCCTTGGAAAAGAGAAGATAAATACCAGAAAACTGACGATTCCCCATAAGGGGATAGCCAATCGCCCGTTTGTGATGATTCCCTTGCTGGAAATAGCCGAACCTTCCGTCAAGGAATCCTTCCCTGAAATATTCCAAAACACCCGTAAATAATGGAGTTATTCGTCCATTTTGACTATTTTTGCGAGAATTAATAAATCAGACATATTAAATCATGACACAAGACGAACTGTTCAAGGTGCTGGTAGCCCATTGCAAGGAGTACGGATTCATATTCCCTTCCAGCGAGATATATGACGGACTTTCAGCTGTTTACGACTACGGCCAGATGGGAGTTGAGCTTAAGAACAATATCAAATCATACTGGTGGCAGGCAATGACGAGGCTGAACGAGAACATCGTCGGGATAGATTCCTGCGTGTTCATGCATCCTAAGACCTGGGTTGCTTCCGGCCATGTCGCCGCCTTCAACGATCCCCTTATCGACAATAAGGATTCCAAGAAGAGGTATCGTGCAGACGTACTCATCGAGGATTATCTCGGCAAGATCGAGGAGAAGATGAACAAGGAGGTCGAGAAGGGACGCAAAAGGTTCGGCGAGGCCTTTGACGAGGCCAAGTTCCGCGAAACCAACCCCAACATCCTCAGGGAGAAGGCCAAATACGACGAGGTTCACAACCGTTATGTCGCTGCCGAAGAGGCAAACGACCTCAAGGAATACAAGCAGATTATCCTTGACTGCGGCATAGTGGATCCGATTTCCGGGACCGCCAACTGGACCGACGTGAGGCAGTTCAACCTCATGTTCAGCACCCAGATCAGCAATACCGGGGCTGACGACGACAAGATATATCTGCGTCCCGAGACCGCTCAGGGCATTTTCATCAATTACCTGAACGTGCAGAAGACCGGCAGGATGAAGATTCCTTTCGGTATCGCCCAGATAGGAAAGGCCTTCCGCAACGAGATCGTCGCGCGTCAGTTCATATTCAGGATGAGGGAATTCGAGCAGATGGAAATGGAATTCTTCTGCAAGCCGGGCACCGAGATGGAATGGTTCGCCAAGTGGAAGGAAAACAGGATGAAATGGCACAGGTCCCTCGGCATGGGAGACGACAACTACCGTTTCCACGACCACGAGAAACTGGCCCACTATGCCAACGCCGCCACCGACATCGAGTTCCATTTCCCCTTCGGTTTCAAGGAGCTCGAAGGAATCCACTCCAGGACCGATTTCGACCTTGGCAACCACCAGAAACTCTCCGGAAGGAAGATCCAGTATTTCGATCCCGAAACCAACGAGAGTTATGTTCCCTACTGCGTCGAGACCTCCATCGGAGTCGACCGAATGGTCCTCGCCGTCCTTTCCCACTCCTATAAGGTGGAAGAAGTCGGCAACGGAGAGACCAGGGTTGTCCTTGCCATTCCCGCTCCGATAGCCCCCGTAAAGGTCGCCGTCCTTCCCCTTGTCCGCAAGGACGGTCTTCCCGAGCTCGCCCAGAAAGTGGTCGACGAGGTCAAGTTCGATTTTACCTACCAGTACGACGAAAAAGACGCTATCGGCCGCCGCTACCGCCGCCAGGACGCAATCGGAACCCCTTTCTGCGTGACCGTTGACTATGACTCCCTCAAGGACAACACGGTTACCATCCGTGAGCGCGACAGCATGACCCAGGAAAGGGTTCCCATTTCCGAGCTCCGCTCAATCATTGACAAGAAAGTGAACATGAGCAACCTGCTCAGGCAGCTGTAATCCCTACCTGTCGAGACATTCGACAAAGAAATCCTTGTCTGGCGCCTGTGAATCCGCAATCCGGTTCTTAAGGCGCCAGATCCTGTTATAGACGATGCTCTTGTCCTTTTCCAGGATGGTGGATATGGTGGTGCTGGAGAATCCGGCCGCAGCATAGGTGAACAGCCGGATATTGTCTTCCGAAAGATCCGGGAGTTGCTCCCTGAGACGGGAAACGACGTTGTTCTTGTTCCTGTCGAGCATCAGTTCCAGTCCCTTTCTGGAAGAATCGCTGCGGAGCTCCCCGATGACGTCCTTGACCTCTTTTAGGATCTTCGGCTGGAGGTTCTCTGTACCTTCATAGACATAATACTGTTCGCACAGGCGCTCCAGGACGTCGAATTTGGCTATTGAGAGATGTTTTTCGGAAGGAAGCCTCCGCGAAGCCGCCTGAAGCTTTGTCTGGAGGTCCTCGGCGATTTCCATGTACTTTTCCGCCTCGGCCTTTTCTTCCTTAAGCTTCCTTTCCGCCTGGATCTTCATCACCCGGAAATACCAGAACAGGGTTGCCAGGATGGCCGTGAAAAGCAGCACGAGGGCCCAGAACCTCATTCTGTCCACCTTCTGCTGCTCCTCGATAAGCGCCGAATAGGCCTTCAGCGCAGAGACGTCCCCCTGCTCCCAAGCCTGTTCGATTTCCTCTTTGAGGTTTCCGTACCTTTTCTGGAACGAGCCGCTTCCCGTGCCGGAAGAACATCCGGCCAGGACGATCAGGAAGGAGACGAGTATGGGCAGGAAACGTTTCATCAACCCAAAAATAACAATAAAAGATTAAGAAAAAACCGGAGGTGAGAGAATTTAAGATTTTGTAAAAAGTTAAAATAATATTAATCAAATATTTACAAAAGCAGAAGAGAGAGATTTTGAGAGCCCGGTTTTTAGGTATTTGGAAAAATCCTCTCTACCTTTGCAATGTGGGAAAAGGAGGAAATCCGCTCCCGCAGTGTTTTAAGAAAATAATGTTTGTGCACTGAATTGCAGAAATTCAGAACCGGCGTTCTCCAAATCGGTTTGCAGGAGAACGCCGGTTTCACATTCCAGGCGGCATCAGTCTTCTTCTTTCCAGCCCTGGGCCCTGAGCGGGAGTTCAACCCCGTCCGGGGTGACCAGCACCGCCCCGACTTCGGACTGCGCCAGATGGCCGATCACGTCGAAGGTCTGGAATTCCCTGCGGAACTTCTCTGCAAGGAGGATGGGAATCGTGAAGAGGATCTGGCAGTCCTCCCCTCCGTTCATGGCTGCTGAAACGGGATCGATGTCCAGGACCTTCCCGGCATCGAAGGAGTTCCCTTCGAAAGGAAGCCTGTCCACATAGATCTTGGCTCCGAGCCCGGAGTCCCTTACCAGCCGTTTAACGGCATCTGACAGGCCATTTGAGACAACGTAGCCGAAAGAGGGGTATAATTCCTCTTCTTCCAGCCGGGATACCGTAGAAGGGCTTATTTCGGGTTTGAGGTAATCCCCGATGATCATCTTGTATTTCTCCAGGGCGTTCTGGTCGACGGGGGAACTCTTTTCCGAGAACTTTTTGTTTTCCTTTTCAAGTATCTGCTGTCCGAGGTAGGATGCCCCGAGGGGGCCGGACACCACGATCAGGTCCTTGCTTTTGGCCTTCGGCCGCCTCTTTTCGGTAAGGGTCTTTATGTTCCCGCTTGCACAGACGCTTATGGTAAGTCCGTTGCGGGAAGGTTTCAGGTCCAGGTCCGCTCCTTTGTACCCGTGTTCCTTTGCGGCCGAAACCATTCCGTCCCAGAGTTCCTTGATCTGTGGGAAATCCAGTTTTGAAGACACGCCCAGCCGTACGGAGAGGTCTTCCGGATGTGCCATCCTTGAATAAAGCTCTGCGGTTGCCAGAACTATAGCCTTGTAACCCAGATGTTTAAGGGGAAAATAAGTCAGGTTGAAGTCCGTCCCCTCCATAAGAAGCACGGAAGCCTGGTTCCCCGTCACTCCTTTTTTGAAGGAGCCGCTTTCCATCAGGAGGTCTATCGCTCCCACCTTTCCCAAATCGAAGAAATTATCTGCCATCATCTTATTCTTAGCATTTGCAAAAATAGCAAAAGAAAAAAATTACTGTCGGATAAATTGGCAAATCCGGAGATAATGGTTAATTTTATCACCATAATAAACAAAAGTAAACCGGATTGAAATGAAAAAGATTTTCCTTCTTGCCGCCGCAGTGGTGGCGTTTGTTCCATCCTGGCTCGCCGCCGCCGACAAGACGAAAGGAGAGCTCAAGGTGATATCCTACAATATCCGCTACATGGAAGCCAACGACGGCACCAATTCCTGGCAGTACCGCTATCCTGCCTCCGCCATGATGATCATGGACCAGAAGCCGGACATCTTCGGCCTTCAGGAGGCGAAGCTTGCGCAGAAGAATTACCTTGCAGATGTCTGCAAAGGATACAAGGGCGTCGGCGTCGGCCGCGATGACGGCAAGAAAGAAGGAGAAATAATGGCCATCTTCTACAATACGAAGACCGTCAAGCTCCTCAAATGGGGAACCTATTGGCTGTCAGAGACTCCCGACAAACCCTCGATGGGCTGGGACGCGGCCTGCTACCGCACCGCCACCTGGGCCCTCCTCAAGGACAAGGCCACCGGCAAGAAGTTCTACTATGTCAACACCCACCTGGACCATGTCGGCTGGGAGGCCCGCAAGAACGGCCTCGCCCTCATCATGAACAGGATTGCCGACATGAACAAGGAAGGCTATCCGCTTGTCATCACCGGAGACTTCAACATGACCGTCGACCGTCCTGAATTCGATGAAATCAAGGCCAGGATGCACAACGCCCGCGAAGAGGCCGTCACCACCGACCACCACAACACCTATAACGGCTGGGGCAAGGCTCCCGCAACGGCAATCATCGATTATGTCTGGTACAGCGGTTTCAGCAGCTGCATCGAGTACGAAACCATTACGAAGCCCTACATGGACCGGACCTACATCTCCGACCACTTTCCCATCAGGGCCACCCTTATTTTCTAGGAAATAAATCTACTGCTCGTCGACGGAGTCGTCTCCGTCGGGGTAGTAGTAATGCCTCATGTCGCGGCCGAAGAAATTGTTTTCAGCGTTCCTGTAGAAGTCGCGATGCTTGGCGTAGAAGCCGTTCTCGGAATTGTTCGAGGCGGCTTCCGCTATTATGCGGTTCCTCGTGTGGACGAACATTCTCCAGCAGAACCAGAACAGGGCCAGGGTAAGGATGGTGGACCAGAATACAGACATGCTTTCAAGCCCGCTCGCAAAGCAGATGGTATCGTAGATGCCGTGAAGGAGGACGGGGTAGGCCCACATCTTCCAGGCAGCACCCCTCTTCTCCTCGGCATTCCAGGAAAAATGCTGCTTCGAATAATAGTAGCCCATCACTATTGCAAAGGCGAAATGGCCGGGAACGGCAAGGAAGGCCCTGGAGACTGCCACCTGGAAGAAGCTGAAACCGCTGCTCAAGAGATAAAGGAGATTCTCAAGCGTAGCGAAACCAAGACCTACGGCCGCTGCATACACCAGTCCGTCATATCTTTCATCAAAGTCCTTGCAATGGCGCAGGAGCAGCCAGAGCATGATGAGCTTCGCCGTCTCCTCAGGAATCGCAGCACCGAAAAACGCGGTTTTGGCCGCCTCTATGAGTGAAGAAGGATTGTTTGTGAAAACCCCCATCACCATCATAGGGCCGGAGAATACTGAAGAGACAAGAGTGGCAAGAGCCCCGAAAAAGAATCCCTTCATGACCAGGTTGCCGGGTTCTGGGGAGATATCCTTGGAATAAACGAACCAGAAAAGGACAATGGCCGGCAGGGCGGCTGCGCAAAAAATCAGTAGCATTTGTCAGAGATGGTTAGGGTCAAAGTTTCTTTTCAACCTGCCAGGTGACACCGAGAGCGTCGAGGTCATAGCAGAAATCGGTCGAAACTGCGACGGTAAACTTATGTGAAACGAATTCAACGCGGTATTTCGTCTTAGGGTCATAGAGGAACATTGTCAGGGGGATGTTTCCCTTGTTCCGCTTAAGCAGCGTCACGAGTTTCTTCCGGAACTCTTCGGTCAGCATCGGGGTGGTGACGTTTATCGCGAATCCTTTGACCATTGTGTCAGCTACATTGCCCAGAAGGATTATCTTCTGGATCCTGAATCCGTAAGGCGGTTTTGTCGCCGGCTTTTCGGCATCCTGCTTGGTGTAGAAATCCCTCCGCTTGATCTCTCCCTCGATGTACAGGGCGGTCTTTTCCTGCATGAAGCTCATGTAGTTTTCCATGTCCTTTCCGAACAGGGGGAATTCCGCGCTGCCGGAGAAATCCTCAATAGTGGCGACAGCCATCGGCCTTCCCGTCCTTGTCGTCTTCGCCTTGTAGGATGTCACAAGTCCGGCAAGGGCTACTTTCCTGGGCTTGTCGGTGGCGTCACATTCCGCCACGGCCTCGCTGAGGGAAGCCATCTGGCAGCTTGTAAAGTTCTCTATCTCAAAGGAATACTTGTCGAGAGGATGGGAAGAAAGGTACATTCCCACGAATTCCTTTTCCTGCTGCAGCAGGGCCATCTCGTCTTCCTCGCCGGTGAAGGATGGAATTTCGGGTCGTACAGGCTTGAACTCCTCGCTGTCGCCGAACAGGGACACGGCTTCGGATTCCTTGTCCTGCTTGTACAGGTCGGCATACCTTACCAGTTCGTCGATGAACGGTTCCCCGCTCTTTCCCGGCATGAAATACTGGGACCTCTTCAAGCCGAAGGAATCGAAGGCTCCGGCATAGACAAGGCATTCCACGGCCTTCCTTCCCATGGTGACGGGGATCCTTTCCATGAAATCGAAGACATCCTTATATGGGCCATTGGCGTTCCTTTCAGAGACGATTGCATCAACTATGTTCGCGCCGAAACTCTTGATGCCTCCGAGGCCGAAACGGATGTTTCCCTCCCTGTTTACGCTGAAATGGGAGTCACTCTCGTTCACGTCAGGGTTCAGGACCTTGATCCTTCCTTTGCGGCAGTCGTCCATTATCTCCTTGATCTC
>CACXFP010000033.1 GCA_902766985.1 uncultured Bacteroidia bacterium
AACATATCCCCAAAGCCGGGAAATATATTATCGGATAATTATTTACAATTCAACTGACAAAAATGAGCAAACATTCGTTCCTGACAACCTGCATCCTGACAATCATGGCGGCATCTCCCCTTTCCGCACAGACCGTCACCATACAGGCCAACCGTCCCGGACATGAGATCAGCCCCACCCTCTACAACGGGATGCTTTTCGAGGAAATCAACCACGGCATCGACGGCGGCTTTTACGCCGAACTCCTGAGGAACGGATCGTTCGAAGACAACAATCCCATCGACGGCTGGGTTCTCGTTGCTCCCCATTCCTCTCAGACCGTGAACCGTGGTTACCTCTCCAGGGCGATGAATTCCCAGGCGAACTATGAGGCTTCCATGGTCAACGATGCCCAGAGGTACTGCGCAAGGTGGGAAGTCGGCTGGAACGGAGATCCCGAAACCGGAATGGCGAATACGGGATACTGGGGGATAAGGCTCGAGGACAACACCACCTACAGGGCCTCTTTTTACGCGCGCAGGGATCCAATCCTTGAAGGACACCGGAACAGCTTCGAAGGAACCTTGACAGTCTGTCTCGAAAGCAATGACGGCGAAGTTTGGGCCGAGTCCGAGCCCGTAAGCCTCACCGCTGAATGGCAGAAATTCACCTTCGACCTGACCACGAAAGGGATACGTAAGCCGTCCGGGAACAACAGGTTCGTCATCTACGGACACGGCAAAGGGATCGTGCAGATCGACCTCGTCAGTCTCATGCCTCCTACCTTCAAGGACCGTCCGAACGGTCTCCGCAAAGACCTCGGAGAGTTGATTGACGCCATCCACCCGAAACTTATCCGCTTCCCCGGAGGCTGCGACGTGGAGTCATGCACCGTCGAGCACGGATGGAACTGGAAAAAGGCCATCGGACCTGTGGATGAAAGGCCTGGCAAGGATGTACAGCACTGGCATTACCGCAACAGCCAGCGCTTCGGCCTGGACGAGATGCTCCGGATGTGCGAGGATTTCGGGGCGGAACCGGTGTACTGCGTCAGCGCGGGAATCGATGACGGATATCTCGGGACCCCGCTTGACAAGATGCAGCCCCTGATAGACGACCTGCTCGACCTGATAGAGTATTGTAACGGAGGAACTGACACGCGGTGGGGAGCCATCCGCGCAAGCAACGGACATCCGGCCCCATACAATCTCAAATTCATCGAAGTAGGCAATGAAAACGGCTTCGGGGAAACCGACGGCGAAGGCTACAACGAGCGGTACGAACTGTTCTACAACGCGATAAAAGCCAGGTATCCGGACATGAACGTCATCATCAACGACCGTCTTGACAGAATGAAGGCCGATTTTGTGGACGAGCATTTCTTCAAGTCCTACGAATCTTTCTTCGACGAAGTTGACAGGTATGATTCCTATGACCGCAGAGGCCCAAAGGTCATGGTCGGGGAGTATTGCTGCAAGAACAACCAGAAGAACCTCGGCTGCCTGGCGTACGCCATCGCCGAGGCCGCTTTCCTTACAGGCTGCGAACGCAACTCCGACATCGTGGTATCCACCGCCTACGCAACGCTCAGCGCCAACCTCAACGCCACGAACTACGTTCCCGACCTCATCTACAACAACAGCGAAGGTTTCTTTGCGATTCCCTCGTATTATATGCAGAGGATGTTCGTGGAGAACACGGGAGACCATGTACTCCCCTATTCCGTCAAGGACTGCGGACTGTATGTCGCCCCCTCCGTCGAAACCTCGACCGGCGACATCATCATCAAGGTCGTAAACCGGTCGGAAGAAGCCGTGGACGCTGAATTCGCTCTCAACGGATTCCGCAGCGGCAAGGCTGCCGGAAAAGCCCTTGTCCTCACCTCGGATGACCTCTGGGACGGGAATTCCATCGACGAGCCCCACAAGATAGTCCCCCGCGAGGAAGGATTCTCCGCAGGACGCAGGTTCAACTATTCCTTCGCTCCCATTTCCGTCACCGTCCTCAGGATTCCCGGCAGTCGATGATGTGGCAGATGAATTGAACCAGGGCTATCTGGTCTTGTCGAAATAGGCCAGGATATTGGCCTCGTAAGTCTTGGTGACAGGAATAGGGGCGATGGTGTCGACTCCGAGGTCAAGTTCATAGCCATCCTTGACCTTCCTGAGGACTTTCACCTTGTCCATGTTCACGATATATTTCCTGTGGCACCGCATCAGGCTGCTGCCGAGGAAACTCTCCTCTATGGTCTTCAGGGGACAGCGCAGCATATACACCTGCAGTTGTCCGCCATTGTCCTGGTACCACACCCGGATGTAGTTGTCGTCGGCCTCCATGTAGTAGAGGTTGGAAGAACGCACGCTCAACTTCATGACTCCGCTGTTGTCGAAAAGGGTGATCTTCTTATCATCTCCCGGAGGCAGGACCTCGTCTGATACCACGCTTCCGTAATTCATCATCCGGATAGTGTTCTTCTTGTCTTCTATCGAAAAATACATCCCTGCGATGATATAAGGGATGGCAAGCGATATCGTGCCGTACACCAGGGAATTGAAGAAAATGGGAATGAAGGATCCCCAGCCCTGGAAGGTTATGCTGATCGTGAGGATGGTGTACAGGAGGCAGATGAAAAGGACTTCGCAGACGTTCCAGAGCACGTACCCGAACATGGTCAGGGGGAGTATCCTCCGCGTCTTGTACATAACGACCTTGCTCGCGATCACGATGAGCAGGGAACCGAGGGCGAAAAGGATGGTGAAAAGGAAGAAGACCGAGTTGCCGAGCTGGAACCAGACATTGTGGGAGAAGGGAATGCTCACGATGAGGAAAACGATGGAGAAGAGGGCCGCGAACGTAACGGTCCCGATCAGCTGGTACTTGGCCCGGAGATACTCCGGCATCAACTTCTTTTTCTTTCCTTCAGCCATGCCTGTCCATCTGTTGGTGAACAGGCAAATATAGGCAATTTTCACCACAAATCCGACGAATTCACCCCACCCTTAAGGATCTCTTGCGAAAACACAATTTTAAAAGCCGTTTTCACCACATTTTTTTTGAAACCGGCCTCCTTAGTTCTAAATTTGCAGTGACAAGCACTATCCCATGACCAAACCTTAATTGATTCGGATATGAAAATCATCGGAACCGGAAGTTCACTTCCCAAGAAAATAGTCACGAACGACATGCTGTCGGAATTCCTGGACACCAGCGACGAATGGATCGTTCCCCGCACAGGTATCAGGAGCCGCCACGTCATCTCTGACGAAGAACTCGAAGACCTGGCCGTGGATGCCGCGACAAAAGCCCTCGAAGCCGCCGGAATGAAAGCCTCGGACATCGACTATTTCATCTGCTCGAATGTCGTGAACGAATATATCACTCCCGGACTCAGCTGCGTCGTTGGCTACAAGCTCGGTCTTTCCTGCCCCTGCGTCGACATCAACTGCGCCTGCCCCGGATTCATCTACGCGCTCGACATCGTGGAATCCAGATGGAAGGCCGGAAAGCTCCACAACGCCCTCATAGTGTGCGCTGAAGAGCCTACGAGGATGACCAGCTGGCAGGACCGTTCGACCTGCGTCCTCTTCGGAGACGGGGCCGGAGCCGTAGTACTCACTGACGGAGACAACATCAAAGGAATCAACCTGCACGCAGAGCC
>CACXFP010000034.1 GCA_902766985.1 uncultured Bacteroidia bacterium
GAGGGGGACCGTCAGGAACTCTTGTTCGATTACGGACACCTCCGCGGCTGGATGCTTTTCCGCCGGAAGGCACTCGACAATTCCCCCCGAATGGGCGGCCGGGATTATTTCTTCGCATTCTTCGGGACCCGCGACCACTACAGGAGGCTGGGAGTCGTCAGCGTAAGGAAATGGAGGAAGTATTTCGGGAAGGACAGCTACCGCATTTACGACGGTACGCATTTCATGGAAGAGGAATACATCCTCTCCCTGCTGATACCAAAAATAATTCAGGTACTTGGTATAAAGAGCTAGATGGTCCTGCCTGGATAGGCTTCCAATCCTTTTGCAAGGATGTTCATGGCCTTCTTCAACTCTTCAACCTCAAGGACATAGGCTATCCTTACGTGGTTGATGCCCTTTCCAGGTGTCTTGTAGAAGGAGGCGGCAGGGGTGATCATGGTCGTCTCCCCGTTTACGCGGAACTCCGAAAGCATCCACCTGCAGAAGGATTCGGCGTCATCTACCGGAATCTCGGCGATGGTGTAGAACGCTCCCATTGGAAGGGGAGAGAAGACTCCGGGCATTGAGTTGAGGGCGTTGACGGCGAAATCCCTTCTCCTGATATACTCTTCGCGAACAGCGGCAAAGTATTCCTGCGGCGTGTCCAGGGCGCCGATTGCTGCGAGCTGGCCGTAGACGGGGGGACAGAGCCTTGCCTGGGCATACTTCATTGCAGCCGCCATTACGTCGGCGTTGCGGGAAGCAATCGTACCAAGGCGGCAGCCGCAGAGGTTATATCTCTTCGAAACGGAATCCACGAGTATAACGTTCTGCTCCGCTCCTGGAATGTTCATCGCCGAGAAATGAGGCTGGTCGGTGTAGCAGAACTCCCTGTAAACCTCGTCGGAAATCAGGAAGATATCATGGCGTTTGCAGAGTTCGCCGAGGGCGAGGACTTCTTCCTTTGAATAGAGGGTGCCCGTAGGGTTGCCGGGATTGCTGATGAGGATGGCCTTGGTCCTGGGGGTGATGAGCTTCTCGAATTCGCTCATCGGGGGAACCTTGAAACCATCCCTGATGTCGGTCGGAACAGCCTTCAGCGTTATGCCGTTCATGAAGCAGAAGGTGTTGTAATTGGTATAGTAAGGCTCCATCACGACAAGTTCGTCGCCCTGGTCGCAGGTTATCTTGAGGGCCATGTCGACGGCTTCGCTGCCTGCTACCGTCATGAGGAGGTTCGCTGGCTCGAGGTCGATTCCGATCTTCTTGTAGTATTTTTCGCACATTCCCTTCCTCAACTCCATCAGTCCGGCGGAGTTGGTGTATGAGATGTGGTCCATCGTGTTGTTTTTCACAGCGTCGAGCGCGCACGAAGGGGATTTTATGTCGGGGGCGCCTACGTTAAGGTGATATACTTTGACGCCCTGCTCCTTGGCAGCATCTGAAAGGGGAACGAGTTTTCTGATTGCGGATGCAGGCATCAGCCGGGCTTTTTGTGAAATGTTTGCCATGATAGGACGGTTTTTGTCAAAAATCTGTTTACGGAGGTTCAAAGATAGTGATTATATTTTTATATTTGCACTGAACTTGACAAATAAAAATCAGCATCCTATGGCATCATTCAGGCAAAACGCTTTGAAAGACGCGGCGAGTCATGAGGCGGGAAGGTTCTATATGCAGTCCGGTCCCGTTTCTTCGTATTTCGGCCGCAATGTCTTCGACCTGGCCAAGATGAGGAAATACCTCTCCAAACCGGCCTATGACGCCGTCCGTGCGGCTATGACCTCATCGGCCAAGATTGACAGGGAGGTCGCCAATGAGGTGGCGACGGCTATGAAGACCTGGGCACTGGAAATGGGGGCCACCCACTATACCCATATTTTCCAGCCCCTTACAGGCAGCACAGCGGAAAAGCACGAGGCTTTCGTTACCATCAAGAACGGCGAGGCTTTCGAGAATTTCAGCGGTTCAGCCCTCGTCCAGCAAGAGCCTGATGCATCAAGCTTCCCCAGCGGGGGCCTGAGGAACACTTTCGAGGCCAGGGGATACTCGGCATGGGACCCTACGTCCCCCGTTTTCCTGCTTGACGGCACGCTTTGCATCCCTTCCGCCTTCGTATCCTACAACGGCGAAGCCTTGGACATGAAGGTCCCCAGCCTTAAGGCTCTCGAAGCCATTGACAAGGCTGCCACCGGGGTCGCGAGGCTCTTCGACCCGAAAGTCTCCCATGTAGGGGTGAATCTCGGACTTGAGCAGGAGTATTTCCTCGTAGATGACGCCCTTTACCATGCCCGCCCGGACCTAATGCTGTGCGAGAGGACGGTTATCGGACATACATCGGCGAAGGACCAGCAGCTGTCCGACCATTATTTCGGTGCCATCCCTTCCCGCGTGGCTGCGTTCATGCAGGATTTCGAGACTGAGGCATACAAACTTGGGATAGAACTCAAGACCCGCCACAACGAAGTGGCTCCGAACCAGTTCGAGTGCGCTCCGGTGTTCTGCGAGGCAACCAGGGCCATAGACCAGAACATGCTTCTGATGATAATCATGCAGAAAGTCGCCGTCAAGCACCATCTCAAGGTGATTTTCCATGAGAAGCCCTTTGACGGCGTGAACGGCAGCGGAAAGCACTGCAACTGGTCCCTAACAACGGATACCGGGGTCAACCTGCTTTCTCCGGGAGAGACTCCGACCAAGAACCTGCAGTTCCTTTCGTTCTATTCCTGTGTCCTGAAGGCTGTCGCCAATCACGACTACCTCCTGATGACATCGATAAGCAACCTGAACAATTCCTACCGTCTTGGCGGAAATGAGGCTCCTCCCGCCGTCATGTCGGTATTCTCCGGTTCCACCCTCTCCAAGGTATTCGACAAGATCATGGATATGGACGAGTCTCCTGAAGAGACCGGCACGGGCTCGATGGATTCCGTCAATATGCTCAAATCACTTCCCGAGATCTTCCAGGACAATACCGACAGGAACAGGACCTCTCCCTTTGCCTTCACCGGCAACAGGTTTGAATTCAGGGCGGCCGGCTCGTCATGCAATGCGGCGTCGGCTGTCTATGTCCTCAATTCTATGGTGGCGGAGAGCCTTAACGAGTTCCTTGCAGAGACCGAGGCCCTGCTTAAGGCTGGGGAGTCCGTGCAGAATGCCGTCCTGACCACTGTCCGCAAGTTCATTGCATCGTCGCGGAAGGTGATGTTCGAAGGGAACGGCTACAGCAAGGAATGGGAGGAAGAGGCCCGCAGGAGGGGACTGAGGGCTGTCGAGAACGTCCCTGACGCCTACAAGGTCTGGCTTGAAGACTCTACTATCAAAATGTTCGAGAGCGTGGGAGTCCTTTCCCGCTCCGAGGTTGAAGCCAGGTACGAGGTTCTGGACGAGACATATGTCAAGAAACTCCAGATCGAGTCTCGGGTCCTTGGCGATATCTGCCTGAACCACGTCATCCCGGCTGCCGTCGCATACGAAAACATACTTGTCAAGAACATCCGGGATGGAAAGGTTATATTCCCCGATGAATACAAGGTTTTGTGCAAGAGTGAGATAGAAACTTATAAAAAGATCTCCGGTTTCGTGAACGCCCTGTCTTCCGACGTCGCCTCGATGGTGGAGGAACGGAAAAAGGCCAATGCCGTGGCCGACATGACTGAAAGGGCCAAGCTGTATTCCACGAATGTTAAAGGCCTGATGGACAAAGTACGATACAGCGCGGATCACCTGGAGATGCTGGTCGACGATGAGCTCTGGCCCCTTCCCAAATACAGGGAGCTGCTGTCATTTTAACTTTTAAACCGTGAGAATCAAGCATTTATCCATACTGCTGATAGGGGTGGCCGTTCTCCTCTCTTCCTGCAGGGAGAAACAGGTTCCATCCGGTAGCGCCGTGCCCTATGTCGCAAAGGTGCTCGGCGATCCGTCCTTGCCTGGCCACAAGGCACTTATGGCTGCAGACGGGGATGACGTTTCCGGTGCGATCGCACTTATCGGGTCTCCGGAATCCTGCCTTGTCCTTTCGGAGTATTTCCTCACAGGGGATGATTTCGACAATATTGACGGCAGGAGGGACCCTGACGGGCTTCCCGATTTCGCCGGTGAAACCATAGTGTCCTATATGGATGCGGCCAACACTCCTTATGAAGGATTCCTTTCCCATGGGAATGAGCTAATGCTCAGGGAAATAATGGTGAGGAACCTCTTGTCCGCCCTGGACACACTGGCCGGTGCGGACGCCTACGGCGACAATCATATCACCAAACCCGCCGCCAAGATGATAGTTATCGCGTCGCCTGTCATGGAGGCACATGCCAGAGCGGATATCGATACCTTATTCCACATCTCCGGACGCAACATCCCAGTTATCTGGGCTAAGGCTGATCCTGCTTCCCCTGAAGATACCCTGGGCCGGGTGGCTTCGCAGATCGCCGGCGAGTGCTACAGGATAATGAGGGAGAAGAATTCTTTCACCCACAATATAGCCTGGCCGAAAGCTAAGGGGCTGATCTCCTACCCGAAATACGGTTTCGATCCCGAGGTGTATACCGAAGGGGGATACTTTGAGGAAAACTATAAATACTCGCGGCCAAACAATTATGAAGTAGATACATATACATTTATAGGATATAGTGATGAATATATGCCTGACTCCCTCTTGACCAAGATCAGGACAGAGGCGATCAGGACATATCGGGATTATGTACAAGATTAGCATTGACGCAGAGGAAATAGAAAAGATCGAAGCAGGAGGGTTCACCGGAGAAATCGTTGTCGTGGATTCCGAAGGGGCCGTTTTCGACGAGGCGGTAAGGTGGCTGAGGAGACAGAAGGTAATCGGGTTCGACACCGAGTCCAGGCCCAGTTTCTCACCGGACCAGCCCCATTATGGAACCTCCCTTCTCCAGCTTTCAGGTCACAGCCGGGCCTTCCTGTTCCGGGTTAAGAAATTGGGCATGCCATACAAACTCAGGAACCTGCTTGCTACGCCGAAGATCGTCAAGGTGGGAGCGGCAGTCGCCGACGATATCAGGGGGCTCCAGAGGTTAGAGGGATTTGACGCCCGTTCTTTCGTGGACCTTCAGAAGATCGGCTGGGAATATGGGATAAGGGATAAAAGCGTCAAGAAGATGACTGCCATCATCCTAGGTATAAGGATATCCAAGACCCAGCAGCTTTCGAACTGGGAAGCCGAAACCCTCAGTGAAGCGCAGCAGAAGTATGCCGCGACCGATGCCTGGGTATGCAGGGAAATGTACCTGAAGCTGATGAAATCAGAGAAAAGGCCCCTCACTCCGGAACAGCTGGCTCCCAATCCTCCAAAACAGAACAAGGACAATGACAAAGGTAATTCTCAGGAAGGGTAGGGAAGACTCGCTCATGAGGTTCCATCCCTGGGTGTTTTCCGGCTCCGTAGCGCAGGTGGTCGGGAACCCGGCGGAAGGTGACATAGTGGGCGTCTATGCAAGCGACGGCAGTTTCCTTGCCTCCGGCCACTGGCAGGTAGGCTCTATCGCGGTCAGGGTGCTCAGTTTCTCTTCCAACGCCCTCTCGGCCGGTTTCTGGGAGGAGATGATCTCCAAAGCCCTTGAAGTGAGGCGTTCGGCAGGCCTGGTGGATTCGTCCGTTACCAACTGCTTCCGGCTTGTCCATGGGGAAGGAGACGGACTCCCCGGGCTGATAATCGACTGGTACGACGGCGTCTGTGTCATGCAGGCCCATTCCGTGGGCATGTTCAGGGCCAGGAAGCAGATTTGCGACGCGCTTCAGGCCGTTTTCGGAGATTCGTTGAAGGCGGTCTATGACAAAAGTTCGGGCACGGCTCCGTTCAAGGCCGGTCTAGACCTGGTCGACGGTTACCTCTATCGCAGGGAAGACTTTTCGGACGATCAGCAGGAGGTGCTTGAAAACGGCCATCGTTTCCTGGTCAACTGGACGGAGGGGCAGAAGACCGGATTCTTCCTTGACCAAAGGGAGAACAGGGCCCTGGTCGAGAGGTATTCCAAAGGCCGTAATGTCCTCAACCTGTTCTGCTACACCGGCGGTTTCTCGGTGTATGCCCTCGGCGGAGGTGCCATCCATGCAGATTCCGTGGATTCTTCCGCCAAGGCTATGTCCATGGTCGAGAAGAACGTGGCCATCAATGGTTTCGATCCTTCCCTGCACGAGGGGACATGTGGAGATGCCATTGCTTTCCTGAAGGATGTGCCCCAGGATAAATACGATCTCATGATTGTCGATCCTCCAGCATTCGCAAAGCACAGGGGCGCCGTTTCAAATGCCCTCCGGGCATACCAGAGGCTCAATGCCGCTGCCATTTCCAAGGTCGCTCCGGGAGGTCTGGTTTTCACGTTCAGCTGTTCGCAGGTGGTCGACAAGGAGCAGTTCGCCCTTGCCGTGTTCTCTGCCGCCGCCCAGACGCGCCGGCGCGTACGCATCCTCGACCGTCTCAACCAGCCGGCCGACCATGCAGTGAACATCTATCATCCTGAAGGGGAGTACCTCAAGGGACTGCTCCTTTATGTGGAATAATCGTCCGGACCAGTCCAAATTAAATTTGCAGTTCGGATAAAAAAGGCTATATTTGCAATCCCAACGGTGCGATGGCCGAGCGGTCAGGCACAGGTCTGCAAAACCTGGTACAGCGGTTCGATTCCGCTTCGCACCTCAAATTCGCCCTTGCAGATGTCTGCTGGGGCTTTCTTGTACCCAAATTTGTACCCGTATCATATAAAAGGCCCCGATTTCTTTACTTCAAGAACCGGGGCTATTGCATTGTTGTCAGTCTATTATGAGATGACGTTACAAAGGTATGAA
>CACXFP010000035.1 GCA_902766985.1 uncultured Bacteroidia bacterium
GTAGCCAGAATGAAGTTCCCTCCGCTTTCCTCAGGTCTTCCAGATATCCCTGCGACGTGTCTTCGTTGAAGTATGACAACAGTATCTGTGAGACGACGATGGGCTTATCCCCGGCCTTTTTGCAGGCGGAAACTAAACAGGAAATGATAAAGGAAATTATGATGGTCAGCCAAACCGGCTGGAAGAGTTTTTGGGGGACGGACATAGACTGATCGGTTTCGATTCACAAGATAACTACAATTATTCAAAATAAAGCAATCTGTTTTTTCTTTTTTCTATATGATTGACGGAATATTAGATGAATAATCTGAAAAGTTTCTATATTTGCGAAAGCGTGTCCAGGTTTTTTCCGGTACAGGTCAATAAAGAATGTTATACTTAATTAATAGTTGAAATGAAAAAGATCCTTTGCCTGGCAATCGCCGCCGCATTGCTGCTCCCTGCGATAGCTCTCAGGGCTGACCATGACCGCATCATCGATCCTGAACAGCTCCCCGCTGCCGCAAAACTGTTCATCAGACAGTATTTCCCTGAAACACCCATTACCTTCGCCCAGAAGGAATATGATGACATGCGGGTGAAGTATTCCGTCCATCTGGAAGATGGCACCGAGATTGAATTCAACTCCAAAGGCGAGTGGGACAATGTCGATTGCCAGTTCCACAGCGTGCCGGAAGCCCTGGTTCCTCCCCAGATAGCTGCGTTCGTCGCCAAGCGTTTCCCTGGTTCTTCTGTCGTGAAGATTGACAAGGAGCGTTACGGATATGACATCGAGATATCCAATGACCTGGAACTCAAGTTCGACAGGAAGGGCCGTCTCCTCGAGATGGATGACTGACGATGTCGTTCCTTAAAAGGCCGCACCATGGAGAAACTGATTCTTCTTGGTGCTGTTTTTTTTACAAAAATAAAAAATAGTAACTTTGAAGAAAAAGCAGATGATGTCATGAATAACAGTATGGATAGAAGGAAATTCGTGAAAAGCCTCGCAGGGGCCGGCGCCCTCATCGCTACATCGCAGCTTCCGGTCCTTGGAGGAGAAAAAGTCTTGGGCCGGCCGGATGACCAACCTGAAGTTTTTCCCGAAAGGGGCGGTTACGAGAGACTTGCAATCAGCT
This sequence comes from uncultured Bacteroidia bacterium, assembly GCA_902766985.1. Taxonomy (GTDB): domain Bacteria; phylum Bacteroidota; class Bacteroidia; order Bacteroidales; family UBA932; genus Cryptobacteroides. The sequence goes on from CACXFP010000035.1 coordinate 1,119, forward strand.
ACGGCGTCGTGGAGATCGGTCTGGAAAAGCCTTTTTCCGTACTCCATATTTCCGATTCGCATCTCACTGCGGCATATCATTATGAGAACGCCAAGAAACTGGAACTCAGCGAGAAGAGGACCAGGACCTTCGGCGGCAGACAGGAGGAAGCGCTAAGGGATGCGCTGGAATGGGCCAGGGAACATGTCGATTATGTAGTCCATACTGGAGATGTGATCGACTGGCAGAGCGAAGCCAATTTCGACCTTGTGAAAAAATACTTCGGGGAGGGAATGACAGGCTCGATGGGCAACCACGAATTCAGCACCGACATGTGGCTCAGCGATCCCAAGGAGGAGCGGACCGAGGCGTATAAAGACAATACCAGGGCAAAACTCCAGTCGGTATATCCTTTTGACGTGGTTTTCCAGTCGCAGGTGGTCAACGGAGTGAACTTCATCACCCTTGACGACGTGTACGGGTATGTTACTGAAGAACAGGTCCGCTTGTTCAGGGAAGAGGTCAGGAAGGGCCTCCCTATAGTCCTGTGCATGCATGTCCCTTTCTTCACTGATTTGATCTGGAGGGCACAGTGCCGGTTCTGGAATGATAAAGGGAGACTGACTAATGGCGAAGTCCCTCCCGTATCCGGAGACTATAAGATCCAGAAGGAGGATCCCGTCACCAGGGATTTCATCGCTTATCTGAAGAAAGAGCCCCTGCTCAGGTGCATCCTTGCCGGTCATGAACACATAAACGTGGAGGACCAGTTCTCGCCGACATGCCGGGAATATCTTGTCGCTGGCAGTTTCCTGTTTACTGGCCGCGAGATACTGTTCGTCTGACATATAAATAAAGAGTCGCAAATGAAAAAGATTTTGATCGTTTCCGCCCTCGCAACGGCCTGTCTGGCCGTTATGGCTAAGAATGATGAAAAGTCCCTTATCCAATACGTTGATGTGACCGTGGGGACAGGGGAAAGGTTCGATTCTTCCAATGGGAACACTGATTCTATCGATCCCCGTACGGGAAAAAAGATCGTACGGGCGGACAAGGGTCAGACCTTGCCGGCGGTGCTGGAGCCGAACGGGATGAACTTCTGGACTCCCGAGACCGAATCAACAGAGAGGAAGGGAGCTTCCCCATACTACTATTCCAGGGAAAAGCTTACCGGGTTCAGGGCTTCGCACTGGATTGTGGGAGGCGCCACCCAGGATTACGGTTCCGTTACCGTAATGCCAGTGTCCGGCTCCCTCAAATGCCTTGCTGATGATAGGTCCGCTGCATATAGCCATGAAGACGAAACCGCACGCCCTGACTATTATTCCGTGTCCCTCTCCGGTGGAGAGATATTCGCTGAAATGACAGGTACTTCCCGCACAGGAATAATGAGGTTTACCTACAGGTCTGCCGGGAAGGCATACCTAGTGGTCCAGCCCAACAGCGACGAGGCTCAGGCAACCGTGTGCGTAGACCCGGAGAAAGGGGAGGTCTTCGGAAGCAATCCGGTCCACAGGATTTACCAGGGATGGGGCGAGCCGGCTGGATTCAGCGGCTACTTCAGCGTGACTATATCCAAGCCTGTGACCGCCGCAGGGACATTCTCATCTGAGGGCATTGAATCCGGCAGACTGTCGGACAGCGGTAAAAAAGCCCTTGGCGCCTATGTTGAATTCGACGTAAAAGAGGGTGAGACGGTTCTGGTCAAAGTAGCCACCTCTTTCTGCGATGTAGCAGGAGCCAGGGCGAACATGGCCGCGGAGAATCCCGGATGGGATTTCGACTCGATAAAGGAGAGGCTTACAGGGATATGGGAAGACAGGCTCTCGGCCGTACGGATAGAAACGCCTGATACCGAGGCGCTGACAAATTTCTATACTGCCCTGTATCATGCTTCGTTCCTGCCCCATGCATTCAACGATGCCGATGGCCGTTACCCTTCCTTCGCAGGTGGAGAGACCATAGAAAAGACCTCCGGTGTCTATTATGAGGATTTCAGTATGTGGGACACCTATCGTGCCCTGCATCCTTTCTTGAGCATTCTTTATCCCCGCCAGACCGGAGACATGATCCAGTCACTGATTGACAAATATCATCAGGGCGGCTGGCTCCCCATCTTCCCTTGCTGGAACAGCTACACCTCCGAGATGATCGGCGACCACTGCGCCTCCCTTATAGCCGACGCCTACCTCAAGGGAATCCGCAACTTTGATGTCGAAGAGGCATGGATTGCCTTGAGGAAGAATGCATTCGATACTCCGGAAACATATGAGGAGTATAAGGACGGAAAAGGCAGGAGAGCCTTGGACTCATATCTCAAGTATGGTTATATTCCTCTTGAAGATCCTGTAAATGAGGCCTTCCA
>CACXFP010000036.1 GCA_902766985.1 uncultured Bacteroidia bacterium
ATGTGATCCTTAGGTATTCGAATTTCTCGCCGTCCGGCATCGTGACCACTTCCGGCGGGAACCCTATTGACGACCTATAGAGTCCAGGAGCCTTTCCAGGGAGTCCGTGAATTTTCCGAGGGCGGCGTCGTTGGCCTCGGCGACACGGGCGACGTTCCTCTCCATGTTTCCCTTCATGAAGGTCTCGTTAAGGAGCAGTCCTCCGCCCAGAAGGCCGGTCACCCATCCCCCGTCGATGAGTTCCAGGACAGTGAAGCCGGCGGCCCCGGAATTGAGGACCAGTGAGAGGATGCCCTCCGCCGGACGTCCCGTGTAGATCTGTCCAGCAGGCGGGAAGAACGACAGGGTCGCTGCGGTTCCTTCTTTCTTCAGTTTCGGCGTTTTTGCAAAAAGCTGCCGGACCCTCTCCCTTCCTGCCTCGGACACGGCAAGCTTAAGCGCCTGATTCTCCGAGTCTTTAAACCTACGACACCGGGCCAGGAGGAGGGAATACAGGGCAGGGTCCGATTCTGCCCGGCCGCTTTCCTCAAGGAAACCGAGGGCCTGCCCGTAGTCGCCTGTCCTGCATGAGCAGACCGCTTTAAGGTAAAGGACTTCGGCGGCTTTGTCCTGGTCAAGGAAGTACATTTTCACCCTTTCCAGGGTTTGCAGGGCCTCGCCGTACATCCCGGCGTCCATGTAGCACGAAGCCTTGGAGACGAGGGCGTCGTTCGCCACCACGGGATCTTCCGCTGAAAAAGCGATCCTTTCCCACCGGAGAACCGTCTCCGGCAGGGTACTGTCCCGGGTATCCTGTCCCTTAGCGGAAAATGTAACGCAGAGGAAGATGGATATGATACAGGACAACCGTATGTCCGGCTGTAATCCTTTCATCGTTTTCAACGCTTACCGACATGTAACTGCCATATATGTTTCCGAGGTAAAAAGTTGCGCACAGGGTCCCTGCGACGATGGTCCTCCAGTCCGAGAGTCCGTGCCTGCACCAGTTTTCCGCCGTGATCGCCCCCAGGGAGCCCACGGTGAGGAAGGCTGCGACCCCTTCCCCGAGCCTGCCGGCATACACCTTCCCGGCCCCGGGGACCACTGCTGAAAGGGCGGCGGCGACACCCGGCCTTTTCCTGGAAGGAGAGAGCAGGGAAGAGCTGATTTCCTTGAGGATCCTCTCGCTTTCAGCCATCGCGAAGTCCCCGTAGGTGAAGCAGGCGCTCCTCCGGTCCCATTCCTCCTTGTCGGCCCTGAGCAATGCTATCCCGGCCCCCTGCAGAGCTGAAAGCTCGTATCCCCGTTCACCCGGAGAATATGGATTCTGGTCAAGAGTCCTCGCCGCCCCCTTGAAATCTCCATTGCTTGCGAGGGAAACCACCCGGTAGTGAAGGGCTTCATGACCAAAGGGAGAAGATAGGGGAACTTTGCCGAACAATCTGGAAGCTGTGGAAAACCTCGATTCGGAAAAGAGGACTTTCGCCCTGAGGAAATCCAGGGTGTCGGAAGGAGCGTACGCTCCCGACACGAGGGTAAGGGCGTCCTGTTTCAGATTATTGTCAGACAGGTATTTAAAGAAAGGGTAATCCTCAGAGACCCATCTTGTCCCGCCTTCCGGGAAATCTACCGAAGACGTGTCCCGGACCTGAAGTTCCGGAATATTTGCTGAGGAAACCCTGCCTATTCTCGAGGAGGACATTATCCTGTCCGGCAGACCAAGGATTCCGCCAGCCTGCCCGGACGCTGCGAACGGCAGGACCAGCGACAGGAACAGCATGACAGACCGGCGGCGCAGCATGGTGTGGGGGTTATCTCTTGGCCCCGCGGACGTCCTTTATCGGACGCGCATCTGCAGGAACGCGGAAATCGAAGAGCCCGTCGTTCCCGTCAACCGTCACGTTTGAATACAGGGTGCGGGTAAGGGTCGAATCCTTTTTCGATGTGTACTGGACGGAAGTGACCCTGAGCGGAAGCATGAGATTGGAGAAACGGGAGTAGGAAGAAAGGTAGGTCTTGCTGACGATGGAGCCTCCCTCATTGAAATAGGCCAGGTAGATGGGAAGGTAGTTTTCCAGTACCAGTTCGATCTTCGCCGCTCCTTTGCCCGGAAGTGAAGGCACATATACCCTTTTGACGGTTCCGTCCCCTTCCCTTGCCGTAGAGGAAAGCCTGTAGCCATAAAGGCTGAGGCCCAGGTCGTCCCCGTGTCCGGAGAGGAACAGGTAGAAGAGGTTGTCCCGGTCGCTGAAATCAGCCTTCCTTTCAGCGTAAACCTCGTTTGTTTTCGGGAAATAAACCTGGAATTCCCCGTCGGGATTGGTGATCGTGTAGTATTCGTCAGGAGCCTTGAAGACCTGTACCAGGCGGCCTGAAGCCGAACAATACAACCTGCTCCGGACGGTCGAGACCTTGCCGGAGTATAAAGTCTTCACCTCCATCTCCGCAGCCACCCGTCTTTGGGCGGAAACGGGGATGGAGATGAGGATTAAAAGCAGCAGTTGAAGCCGGGAAAGCTTCATCAGCCCCACATGAAGAATTTCGTGTTGCCGCAATAGCGGGAAATCCCTCCGTCTTCTACCGCCGCAACTATCTCAACGATGAAGTCCACGAAAGGAACAACTCCGAAAATGCCTCCGACTGTGAAGGTGTAGATGGCCCACATCCACGGGCGGGTGCCCATGTAGTGACGGTGAACGCCGAACCCTCCGAGGAAGAAAGTGAGGAGGATTGCACCGACCGCGCTCTTTCCTGAGGAAACGGTGGCGGAAACGGGAGCGTTTGCAGGGAGCTGCGAGGGAATCTCGTTCATGAAAGCGACGGGGGAAACCTCGACGGCGCTTTCAATGGCGGAATCGACAGCTGCCTCATCGATTTTGTAGGAAGAGGCTGAAGCCACGGCCGTTACGGCGAACATGGCGATAACTGCAATGATGAGTTTTTTCATTGTAAATTGATTTTTATTAACGCAAATATACTTTTTTTTTCGTTATGTACCCTATCTGGTGGCGGTATAGGCCACATCTATGCCATCCTTTCCTACCTTTACGACATTGTAGCCGGGATACCCGTGGCCGAGGGGATTGCAGACGGGCCCCGCGGTAATCAGTCGGATACCCTCG
>CACXFP010000037.1 GCA_902766985.1 uncultured Bacteroidia bacterium
ATGTTCATGGATGCAAGATGGTTGAAAGCATCATACCCGGAGGCGATGCTGTCGAACATGCTGCGTATCTTTTCTTTATTGGGCATCAGGGTACGGGGTCATAGCCGCTTCCTCCCAGGGGATGGCACCTCAGCAGTCGGCGGACGGTAAGATAAAGGCCTTTGAACGGCCCCCATTTGCGGAAGGCCTCAAGCGCATACTGGGAGCAGGTCGGGGTGAACCTGCAGGTGGAAGGGAAAAGGGGGGAGATGCAGACCTGGTAAAATCGGATCAGCCCCACGAACGGGGCTATGGCGACCTTCTTTATGACGTTCCCGGCCTTACTCATCGCCGAGTTTTTTAAGAATGGTCCCGACGGTCTCGTATATGGTCCGGTAGTCGAGAAGGTCCTTGGTATTGTAGAGGAAAGCGATGTCGATTCCGGCGGAGGACGGGACCAGGGATTTCTGCCTGCGGTAGCTTTCCCTTATCCTTCTTTTCAGGAGATTGCGTTTGACCGCCCGGCGGAAAAACTTTTTCGGCACGGATACCATGATCCTGTTCACATCCTGTCCGTTACCCTTCCGGAAGCAGTACCTCAGGGCCCCGTATCCTCCCCAGTTCCCTTTTGAGAAAAGGTCGGACACGGCTGTCCTGCCGGAGAGCCTTTCAGCCTTCGGCAACGAAAACAGACCCGGAATCAGGGCTTCCATCGTGCTGGGTGTAAAGGTTTTATTCCTGCCCTTTCAGGCAGATCTCGATGGCTTTGGCTGCGGAAGGGACCTCGGCGGTGGGAGCCGAGACCTCGATGGTAAGGCCGGCTTCCTCCATCGATTTCACGATAGACCTGCCATAGGCGATGAACTTTATGTCACCCTGCTCGAAGTCGGGGAAATTCTCCTGGAGGGAGATGACGTCGTTGGGGTTGTACAGGACAATCAGGTCGTAGTCGTGCAGGTTGACGGACTTCATGTCCTGGCATACGGGCTTGACGAGGGCAGCGGTGCTGAAATCCAGTCCATTTGCCTTGAAAAGGGCCGTCACGGTCTTCGAAGATGCTGAATCAGAAGATGTTACCAGGAACTTTTCGCCCCTGTGCTTGGTTCCGATCAGGTCGATTATCGACTGGGCCGTACCGTTGCCGTAGAAAATCTTTCGTTTGCGGTAGACGATGTGCTTCTGCAGGTACATGGCTACGGCCTCGGTAGTGCAGAAATATTTCATCGTTTCCGGAACCTTGAACCGGAACTCTTCGCAAAGCTTGAAGTATGCGTCAATTGTGTGTCTGGAGGAGAAGGTGACGGCAGTGTAATCGGGGAGATTCACTTTCTGGGCCCTGAATTCCTTGGAGGTCAAGGGTTCGATTACAAAAAAACGGTGAAAGTCGATCTCCACTCCGTATTTCTCGATGAGACTGGTGTATGGAGACATGTTCACCGGCTTCTGTTGGGCTACAAGTATCTTCTTGATATTCATATCGTTGCCTTATCTTCAAATTTCATCTGCCCCTCAAAGCGCCATAGCTGAAGCTATCAGCAGTCCGGTAGGCAGGATTTCGAGCGTGCAAAGATACAAAAATGTTGATAAAGGATTGCAAAACGACAAGGAAATCTGAAGTTTGCTGAAGATGAACAGCAGGTAGATGACGGCGGTTTCAATCAAAAACACCCTCCTGATTGTCTCGGGGGCGCTTCCTGAAAGAGAAAGGGCGGCGACGGAGAGGAAAGTGATTATGCAAAGGATTATGAACCAGGTGAATGATGACCTGTGCATGGACAGGTACGAATCTTCGTGCGAGCGTTTGGGCCTCAATGCCAACACGAGTATGTGGCGGATCAGGATGTAGGCCAGGGCGGCTCCGATGACGGGAAGGGAGCCGGCCCAATGGGGCATATCTTCCAGCAGGGAAGGGGACCAGATTCCGAACCTGTCGACAATCAGGCAGAAGGGAACCACAAGGATGGCGGCCACTATGTTCCTGTCCCTCGCAAGCTGCACGCTTCCATCTATGTTGAGGTTTTCCTTCCATCTGGTGAAGCATCTTGCGATGGAGGGGAGTATGTCCAGGAAATTCCTGAGATTCAGCAGGAAAACAAGGATGAAGACAATGGTCAGGATGGAGTTTACGGGGGTGTCTTCCCAGGTCGCGGTGTCGTGGGGGAACACCGCCGGCTCCGATGACATCATCTCAAGGGCGCTCCCGGGAAATGCTTCCTCCATGGGAAGAATCTCCAACCCTTCAACGGCAGGGGCGATGGCCAGGCTGTCCGCTGTCAGGCTGTCCGCCGGTGCCGCCTGTAGCGTGTCGGGAACAGCGTTGAATAAGACCGTTGTGTCTGCCTGGAACATCGTTGAACCTGTTAGTTGCCGCGTTTTGCGTTATAACCCATAGACTTGAGAAGATCGGTGACTTTGTCGCGGAAATCGCCCTGGATGGTGATTTCCCCATCCTTGGCCGAACCTCCCACACCGCATTTCACCTTGAGGGTCCTTCCCAGGTCTGCCAGGTCTTCATCGGATCCCTTGAATCCGGAAACGAGGGTGACCTGCTTGCCTCCACGGTTTCTGCGGTCAATTGAAACGATAAGCTTCTGGCGGGCAGGCGGAAGCGTTTCCACGGGAGAATCTTCTCCGGAGGAAAACTTGAAATCCGGATTCGTGGAATACACGACCCCGAGCCTTTTTTTCCAGTCGTTGTCTGCCATGCAGGGAATATTTTTTGCAAAGATAGCGAATCTGTTCGTATATTTGTATTCTATACCAAAAAGGAAATTTCCTCATATGACCGATATAAGAACCGATAAGCCGAAATTCTGGAACAGGGTTACAGCAGCCCTCGTTTTCATTGTTTCTGCGGTGACATACCTTTCCACCATCGAACCGAGCGCCCCGTATTGGGACTGCGGCGAATTTACGGCCTCGTCATACAAGCTTGAAGTGGGCCATCCCCCCGGAAACCCCTTCTTCCAGTTGATAGTGAGGCTGTTCACCATCTTCGGCGACAACATGCATGCCGCCGTGCTGGCAAATGCCTGCAGTGCGGTCGCATCCGCGCTAACGATCCTGCTGCTGTACCTTACGGTGGTCTTCTTCGCCAAGAGGCTCGTTCCCTCCGGCCCTGACGGGAAGCGGAGTCCTGCGCAGTGGGCCGCGATCTTCGGAAGCGGAGCCGCCGGAGCCCTGGCGTACTGTTTCTCCGACACCTTCTGGTTCTCAGCGGTCGAGAGTGAAGTGTACGGGATGTCCTCCCTGTTCACGGCCCTCGTCATCTGGTGCATGACCAAGTGGTACGACGAGGCCGACAGCCGCTATGCCAACCGCTGGATAGTCCTGATCGCCTTGCTGATGGGTCTTTCCATCGGGGTTCACATGCTTAACCTGCTGGCGATACCGGCCATCGTCTTCATGTTCTACTATAAAAAACGTGAAGACGGGAAATACACCTTCTGGGAATACGTAAAGATATTGCTCCTGTCCGCCGTCATTGTCGGCCTGATGGTCTTCATCGTAGTTCCCTACCTTCCCAAGCTGGCAGCCTACACGGACCTCTTCTTCGTGAATGTCCTCGGCCTTCCTTACAACACGGGCGCGGCGTTCTTCCTCCTCGCCCTGCTCGCCCTATGTTTCTGGGGCCTTTTCCGGACGTTGAAGCAGAACAGGGTATTCTGGAATACGGCCTTGCTTTGCGCGACCATGGTGGTGGTCGGTTTCTCGGTTTTCAGCATCGAAATCATCCGATCGAGCGTCAAGACCCCCACCAACGAGTATCAGCCGGACAACGCCTTTACCCTCGTAAGATATATTTCCAGGGAGCAGTACGGGTCCCAGCCTCTGCTGTACGGTCCCTATTTCGACGCTCCTTACGATCTCAAGAGCCCCAAGTACTGGGCTCCCATCGATGGAAAATACAAGAAGGTCGACGGTCCGGTGGACGCCGTCTACGATTCTTCCGGCGAGATGTTCTTCCCCCGCATGTGGAACAATGTCGACCCTCGATATGTTGACTTCTACGAGTCATACATGGAGGGGAAGGGGAAGGCGGTTCCAGGAGCCGAACATAAGAAACCAACCTTCGGAGCCAACATGAGGTTCTTCTTCGACTTCCAGCTTGGCTGGATGTACTGGAGATACTTCATGTGGAACTTCGTCGGCCGCCAGAATGAAATCCACGGTCCTTCGCCGAACCTTTTCTACGGCAACTGGGAGAGCGGGGTTAAGATAATCGATGACATCCGTCTCGGCGACCAGTCTTTCGCTCCCGACATCCTGAGCCACAACAAGGGAAAGAACCACTATTATTTCCTTCCCCTGCTCCTGGGGCTCCTGGGACTTTTCTTCCAGTTCGACAGGGACAAGAGGGGCTGCTGGCTGGTCTTCCTGACATTCTTCATGACTGGCATAGCTATCGTCATATACCTGAACCAGCCTCCTTTCCAGGTGCGTGAACGCGACTACGCCTATGCAGGTTCGTTCTATGCTTTTACGATTTGGATAGGTCTCGGCGTGGCCGCCCTGTATTCGTGGATTTCCGATGCCGTAAAGGGCAGGCACGCCTGTGCCGTAGCAGCCGTGGCAGTGATCGCCGGCCTGGTCCCTCCCGCCATAATGGCAAAGGAGAACTGGGACGACCATGACAGGAGCCACAGGTCCACTGCCGTGGAAATGGCCCGCAACTACTTGAATTCCGTCGGCCCCCAGGGCATACTCGTTACCCATGGCGACAACGATACCTTCCCCCTCTGGTATGCCCAGGAAGTCGAAAACGTCCGTACGGACGTGCGTATAGTCAATACCTCCCTTCTAGGGACCGACTGGCATATAGACCAGATGAAGTATGCCGTAAACGAGAGCAAACCGTTGCCGCTCACGATACCTGCCACGCAGTACCTGTACGGGACCAACGAAATGGTCTATCTCGTGGACAGGTATGACAAGCCCCTTCCCCTTTCAGACGTGATGGGGATTTTCCGTCATCCGGATGCCAAGGTCGAACTTGCGAGCGGCAGGAAGGTGGATTACATCGTCGGTCATAAGTTCACCATTCCGGTCAACAAGGAGAACGTGCTCAAATACGGAATCCTTTCGGAGAAGTTTGCCGACCGCATCCCTGAGGAGATTACCATTGAGATTCCGGCAAGCCGCGATTTCATAACCAAACCGGAGCTCTTCCTCCTCGACCTGCTGTCCAACTATCAGTGGGACAGGCCTCTGAACTTCCTTAACATGGGAGGGGACCTGAATGTTGGCATAAAGGACTATCTGATGTATGACGGGTATTCCTACAGGTTCACTCCACTTCGAAACAAGATAACTTCTTCCGACATAGGGCTCTGCGACACGGACGACCTGTATAGGAAGATGACAGAGGTGTACACCTTCGATTCCATATCCCGCACGGACTGGCTTGTGGACTACCAGAACATGTATACCCACCTGGCCTCCAACCCCCTGCGCTCGATGTTCGAAAGCTGCGCCCATGCCTTTATCAAGGCCGGCGAGGACGACAGGGCTCTCGAGATGCTGGATAAGTGCCAGGAAGTGGTGAAGGATGAGAACTTCCCCCTTGAGGCGGAATGCATCGGTTTCGGCTACAATGACCTGTATGTCACCCAGATCATATCCGACTATTACTACCTTGGACAGACGGAAAAGGCCAGGGACCTGGCGATCCGTTTCTATAACGAACTCGTCGTCAGCATCGCTTTCTTCATGGAGTATTACGAGTTCGGAAAGGAAGAGTTCGAGACATGCTGCTCCATGGTCTATTACCTCTCCGACGCCGTCAGGGAAGGAGGAGACACCGAACTGGCCGACAAGATAATTTCCACCGTGAAGAAACTCGTGGGTCAGGAAGATGCGCAGGCTGCGGATGACAGTGAAAACGAAGGATGATGAAGGTTGAGTTTCCGTCATCGGTTTGGTCTGATTACGCTCTGGTGGATTCCGGAAACGGTGAGAAACTGGAGCGTTTCGGAAAATACCTGCTTATAAGACCGGAGCCCAAGGCTCTGTGGGACAAGACTTTGTCTGAGAAGGAATGGCTCGCGCGCGCCCATGTGCGGTTCAAGCCAGGGGCCGGATTCGCCAGGGCCGGGAAGGAGGACAGCGGCACCTGGGAGAAACTCCGCAGGATGGACGACCAGTGGTGGATCTCCTATGCCGGCGGGCCGAAGTTCAGGCTGAGGCTGGGCCTTACGGCATTCAAGCATGTCGGGGTCTTCCCGGAGCAGGCTCCCAACTGGGAATATATCTACAGGAACACTTCCGAACTTGTGCGGAATGCTGCCGCTGCCGGAGCCCCGAAGCCCCGGGTGCTGAATCTTTTCGCCTACACGGGAGCCGCTTCCCTCGCCGCGAGGGCGGCCGGGGCGGACGTGACCCATCTCGATTCCGTGCGTCAGGTGGTCACCTGGGCCCACGAGAACCAGGACGCCAGCTCCATGGACGGCATCCGATGGATTGTGGACGACGCCCTCAAGTTCGTCCGCAGGGAAGTCCGCCGCGGGAACACCTGGCAGGGAATAATCCTCGACCCTCCCGCCTACGGGCATGGTCCAGACGGAGAGAAATGGAAGCTCGACGAACTCCTGAACGAAATGCTCAAGGGAGTTTCTTCCATCCTTGCCCCCGAGAATTCTTTCATGGTACTCAATCTCTACTCGAACGGCTATTCAGCCCTTCTTGGCGAAACCCTTGTCCGTCAGGCATTTTCCCTTCCTGCAACGGCATCTCTCGAGTCCGGTGAGCTCGCCCTCGCCGACAGCTTCGGCAAAGCCCTGCCCCTCAGCATCTTCGTCAGGCTGAGGAGATAGATTCGAATACAATCCCGGCACCGGCAACGCTCCCTGAATACACGGCCTTCCGACCGCAATGCTCGCTTATGCCCCATGTTGTATCGATTTTCTCCCGGCACCGGCAACGCTCCCAGAATACACGGCCTTCCGGCCGCAATGCTCGCTTATGCCGGTGCCGGGACTGCCGCAGTCTGTTCTGGCAACGCTTTCCTGACGGGATGACTGCCGCACGTACTGCTGAAAATGTCCTACGTGCAGCGAAAACAGGGCAAAAACGCCGCACGTACTCCATTTTTTGGAGTACGTGCAGCATATTATTGGCCGGATCGACTTATTTCTGTATTGCAGCGATGCCGGGGAGGACTTTGCCTTCGATGGCTTCAAGCATGGCGCCGCCGCCGGTGGAGACGTAGCTGACCTTGTCGGCGTAGCCCATCTGGGTGACGGCTGCGACGGAGTCGCCGCCGCCTACGAGGGTGTATGCTCCGTTGGCAGTGGCCTCAGCGAGGTCCTTTGCGATCTGGAGGGTTCCCTTTGCGAAGTTGGGAAGCTCGAAAACGCCGACGGGACCGTTCCAGAGGATGGTCTTGGAGGCGAGGATTATCTTCTTCCAGTTCTCAAGTGAAGCGGGGGCTGCATCCATGCCTTCCCAACCGTCATCGATGTTGTGGGTGTCGAAGATATGCTGGGGAGTGTCATTCGTGAACTCCTGGCCGGCCACGGTCTGGACGGAGAGGGAGACGTTGACGCCTTTCTGCTTGGCTTCCTCGAGGATGGCGAGTGCTTCGGGCATGAGTTCGTCCTCGTGTAGGGACATTCCGATCTTGCCGCCCTGGGCCTTGATGAAGGTATATCCCATGCCGCCGCCGATGATGAGGTTGTCCACCTTGCCGACGAGGTTCTTGAGGACCGCAAGCTTGGAGGAAACCTTGGAACCGCCTATGATGGCGGTAAGGGGCCTCTGGGCGTTCTTGAGCACGTTGTCGATGGCCTTGATCTCACCTTCCATCAGGTAGCCGAACATCTTGTCGTTGGGGAAGTAGTCGGCGATGAGGGCGGTGGAAGCGTGGGCGCGGTGGGCGGTGCCGAAAGCGTCGTTGATGTAGCAGTCAGCGTAGGAAGCGAGATGCTTCACGAACTCCTTCTGGCTTGCCTTGACGGCCTTCTTTGCAGCGTCCTTTTCCTCGTCGGAGATGTCGTCGGCCAGTCCCCTGGGCTTGCCTTCCTCTTCGGCGTAGTAGCGGAGGTTCTCGAGGAGGAGGACCTCGCCGGGCTTGAGGGCTGCAGCCTGGGCGTCTGCCGCCATGCAGTCTTCAGCGAACTGCACGGGAACGCCGAGGAGCTCGGAAACCCTGCCGGTCAGGTATTTGAGGGAGAATTTGGGATCAACCTTCTTGGGGCGTCCGAGATGGGACATAAGGATGAGGGAACCGCCTCCTTCAAGCACTTTCTTGAGTGTGGGGATGGCCCTGCGGATGCGGGTGTCGTCGGTAATCTCGAAGTTCTCGTTGAGGGGAACGTTGAAGTCAACCCTTACGATGGCCCTTTTGCCTTTGAAATCGTAGCTGTCGATGTACTGTTGCATTATTATATGATTTAAGTTTTGTCTCCAAGATTTGTTTGCAGCGGACAAAGATAGTATTTTTCATTATATTTGCGTGTTCGACCGAACTGATTTTATTGGATATGGGTGATATTCTCTTCGTTAATTGGAACGTTGATCCCGAGATATTCCGCCTCGGAGGACTCGCCGTGCGTTGGTACGGTCTCCTCTTTGTGTCCGGGTTCATTCTGGGTTGGTTCATTTTCAAATGGTTCTTCAACAGGGAAGGGGTGAAGGAGGAGTTGCTGGATTCCCTGCTGATCACCCTACTCGTGGCGACCATTGTCGGCTCCCGCCTCGGTCACTGCCTTTTCTATCAGCCTGAATATTATTTCGGGAGCTGGTCAGGGTTCCTGGAGGTCTTCATGCCGTGGAAGGGAGGGCTCGCCAGCCATGGCGGAGCGATAGGACTGATGATCGCGATGTGGTGGTACGCAAGGAGATATGGGAAGGCGAACCATTTCGATGTCGTCTGGCTCTTGGACCACCTTGCCATAGCAACGGCTTTCGCCGGGGCTTTCATCCGTCTTGGGAACCTCTTTAATTCTGAAATTTACGGAGTCGCCACCAATCTTCCCTGGGGCTTTGTCTTCGAGCGTAACGGGGAGACCGTACCCAAACATCCTACCCAGATCTACGAGGCCTTGAGCTACCTTCTCCTCGGCATCGGCCTCATCATCCTTTATTGGAAGAAACTTGACAAGACCTACAGGGGTACGTACATCGGCATATTCTTCATCGTATGCTTCGGGATGAGGTTCCTAATAGAGTTCATAAAGAATCCCCAGGTCGATTTCGAGAGGGGCATGAGCCTGGATATGGGCCAGCTCCTCAGCATACCCTTCATATTGATCGGCATCGGTTTCCTCATCTATGCCTACAGGAAGAAGATACCGGCTGCGGCAGTACGCCCCGAACCGGTGAAGAAGGAGAAGGATACCGTCCGTCATGCGAGGAGTCTCAGCGGGGAATAGGGGATGAAGAAGGAATCCGTCCGCTCCATGGTGGTCCCCAACGGGGAGCTTTTCGCCGATGTGACCAGGCTGCTTGAGGCCGGTCACAGGGTGACCATTAACTGCAAGGGCGTGAGCATGCTGCCCGTCATCAGGGGAGGCCGCGACCAGGTGGTTCTGGAGAAGAAAGGAGAGTACGGTGTGGGCGACATCGTATTGTTTTCCATAGGTGACAGGTATATCCTTCACAGGATAGTCTCCACGGACGGAAGGGTGGCGGTCACAAGGGGTGACGGGAATTTCCGGGGTACCGAGGCCTGCAGGGTGCAGGATATCCACGGCAAGGCTGTCGAAATACTTCGGGCCGGTCGCCGGAGGAAGGATCCGGATTCCTTTTGCGCGAAGGCTTTCCTGAAGGTCTGGGATTTCCTGCTGCCGGTGAGGAGATGGATCCTCGCAGTGTACAGGAGGCTTCCCTGGAACAGGTGGATAATCGAGGCCAACAAGGATGTAAAAAAGGACGTAAACAATTGAAGATATGAAGATTAAAGAAGGATTTCATCTCAGGGAGATCTGTGGTGAGAAGGTGATTTCTCCCGAGGGATACAAGAATGTGAATTTCAGCAAGCTGATAACCTTGAACGATACGGCCGCATGGCTCTGGGAGAATCTTGCCGGAAAGGAGTTCGATGCGGAGAAGATGGCCGATATGCTTACGGAGCAATACGACGTTGACAGGGAAACGGCCCTCAAGGATTCGCAGGCACTCTGTGACAAGTGGCTTGAAATAGGGATAGCAGAATAGATTCCATGTCCGGATCCCTTGGAAAATATCTCCGTTGGCTGTGGTCCTATTCAAAGGGCGTCAGGCAGGCCCTCGTGTGGAACGTGGTCCTCGGAATCGGAACGGTCGGGCTGAACCTGCTGTTCATCTGGCTGTGCAAGTCACTCGTGGATATCGCTACGGGCAACATCCAGGGAAACATTTATCTCTATTCCGGCATAATACTGCTTGTCGTCGTGATGAGGCTGGCCTTCAGCGCCATCAGCCTCCGCCTCGAAAACGTAACGCTGGCAAAGCTGAATTTCAATATCAGGAGCTCGCTCTATTCCAATCTCATGCAGTCGCGTTGGATGGGCAGGGACGACTTGCATTCCGGAGACACACTGAACCGGCTTATGTCGGATGTCGACAAGGTGGCGGACGCCATCTGCTCCGAGCTTCCCTCTTTCGTGACCACCCTCTTCCAGATCGTTGCCGCCTTCGTGTTCTTCTGCCTGCTGCAGTGGGAGCTCGCCGTGGTACTTATCCTGCTGATCCCCGCGTTCATGGCGTTCAGCAAGCTGTTCTTCCGTAAAATGAGGGTACTGACATCAAAGATCCGTTCCTCCGAGAGCAAGGTTCAGTCCCATATCCAGGAGAGTCTCCAGCACAAGACCGTCGTCCAGTCGATGGAAACTGGGGAATTCATGCAGGACAGGCTCGACAGCCTTCAGGAGGTGGAATACGGACAGATTCTGGACAGGACCAGGTTCAATATCTTCGCCAGGACCATGGTCGGAGCCGCGTTCAACATAGGTTATATCATAGCATTCCTCTGGGGCGTGTTCGGAATATGGAAGGGGAGCATAACCTTCGGTGTCATGACGGCCTTCCTCCAGCTTGTCGGCCAGATCCAGGGCCCGGCGGTCCGCCTGACCCGTCAGGTCCCCGCCTTCGCCAACGCGACGGCATCCATCGACAGGCTCATGGCGCTGGAGAACAGTCCCAAAGAGGAAAAGGGAGACCCGGTAGTGATTCCCGGAGTCGCCGGGATAAGGCTCGAGAACGTCACGTTCAGGTATGATGGGGAAGGGAGGTACATCTTCAAGGATTTCAGTTTCGATTTCCCTCCCGGCAGCCGTACTGCCATAGTGGGTGAGACCGGGGTGGGGAAAAGCACCATGGTGAGGCTCATGATGGCCCTTCTGGAGCCGCAGCAGGGGAAGGTCGTCCTATACGGAAACGGCCGGGAAGCCGTCGCCTCTGCCCTTACCAGGCGGAATCTCGTGTATGTCCCGCAGGGCAATTCCCTTTTCAGCGGAACGATCCGTGACAATCTCCGCCTCGGAGATCCGGAAGCCTCCGAGGATGACATGAAACGGGTGCTGGAGATTGCGGCGGCAGAGTTCGTATTCGACCTCCCTGACGGCCTCGACACCGTCTGCGGAGAGGGTGGAACGGGCCTGAGCGAGGGCCAGGCCCAGAGGATAGCCATCGCAAGGGGGCTTCTGCGCCCCGGAAGCATCCTGCTTCTGGACGAGTTCTCGTCTTCGCTGGATCCGGATACCGAGGACCGGCTGATGAGGAACCTTATTGCCGTGAAGGATGAAAAAACAATGGTTTTCATTACCCATCGGCAGAAAATCTCTGAGTTCTGTAAAAACACCCTTTCTTTAGAACGTTAAAGGAATGTTTTTTGTTGCAATGGCAAGTCTTTGAATTGAAAAACTTGTTATTGTATGAATAAAAGGACATTCCTTTCGCTCGCTTCGGCTGTCCTGATTTGCGCCGGAGTGTATGCGCAGGAGACGGCACCGACAGTGATAACCCTTGAGGACGCGCTGAGGATAGCGCTGAGCGAGAACGTGTCGGTAAAGGTTGCCGACAAGGAGATCGAGAGGGCGGAATATGCCCGCAAAGGAACCTACGCCTCGCTTTTCCCCCAGGTGGATGCAGTAGGCTCCTTCCAGAGGACGATCAAGAAACAGGTCATGTATATGGACTTCGACATGTCGTCGTTCGGCGGCATGGACGGCATGGGCGGAGATACATCCGAAGACCCTGCTTCCGGTGGGGACGCTACTCCCTCGGTTCCTGATTCAGGCAGCGGGACCCCCTCTTCCGGAGGCGGTATCGAGGTCGGCCGCTGGAATACATACAGCGGAGGTATTTCGGCTGCGATGCCTTTGATCAACGCCCAGCTTTGGAAGGGAATACAGATATCCGGCCAGGAAGTTGAACTTGCGGTCGAAAAGGCCCGCTCTTCCCGCCTTGACATGGTCACCCAGGTAAAGGAGGCTTTCTATTCGGTCCTTCTGGC
>CACXFP010000038.1 GCA_902766985.1 uncultured Bacteroidia bacterium
CCCTTCCGTTACCTTGAGATAGAAGGCCTTCCCCGGGGAACTTCCGTCGATATAGTCAGGATGTATGCCCACCATCCGACATCCATGGACGGAGAATTCAAATCCTCTGACGGAATCCTGGACCAAGTATGGGATCTGTGCAAATATTCCATGGAAGCCACCAGTTTTATCGGATTCCATGTTGACGGAGACAGGGAGAGGATCCCCTATGAATGCGACGCCCTGATCAATCAGCTCGGCTGGTACGGAGCCGACAGGAGCTACACCTTGTCCCGGCGCACGGTCTCCTATCTCCTGGACCACCCGACATGGCCGACTGAATGGATTCTCCAGACCATCCTGATGGCCTGGTACGACTATATGTACACAGGAGACGACAGGCTGCTCGCCGCCCGCTACGACATACTTTGCGACCATACCCTGACCTCATTGCGCCAGGCAAACGGCCTGGTCAGCACGACAGCGGAGGCACAGTCACCCGGATTCCTGCAGCGGATCCGCCGCACGGAGCCCATCAGGGACATCGTTGACTGGCCCCAGGGAAAGGGCTCGTTCGGACTCAAAGGCAGTGACCCGGGCGAGGCCGATTTCTTCGAATTCAGCGATTATAATGCTGTCGTAAACGCCTATCACTACGCCACTTTGCGATGCATGGCGGGAATTGCCAGGGCTCTCGGGAAAGACGGTGAAGCAACGGACTGGGAGGATGATGCGGCACAGTTCAGGATCAGGTACAACAAGGCTTTCCTGGACTGCAGGACAGGTTTATATAAGGACGGCTTGCAATCAAGCCATTCGGCGCTTCACAGCAACATGTTCCCCCTGGCCTTCGGCCTGGTGCCGGAGAAAAACGTGGCCAAAGTGGCGAAATTCATCGCCGGGAAAGGAACGGCATGCAGCATAGCAAATGCGGAATTCCTGCTCGACGCCCTGTATGGGGCCGGGGAAGGTGAAGAAGCGCTCAGGATATTGACCGCGACCCACGACCGGAGCTGGTTCAATACCATCAAGGCCGGTTCCACAATTTCATTCGAGGCCTGGGATGACAAATACAAAAACAATCAGGATTGGAACCATGCTTGGGGAGCCGCTCCGGCGAACCTCATTCCTCACAGGTTCCTCGGTGTGGAGCCTCTGTCTCCCGGCTGGGACAGGATCCTGGTCAAGCCGCAGACCGGGTCCACACGGCATGCCGAAGGGACTGTGCCCACCATCAAAGGCCCTGTCCGGATCACCGTCGACAACGACGCCTCCGGAAGCCGCATCTCCTTGCATCTTCCGGCAAACACAATAACTACATTGATGGTCCCCCTGTCAAAAGGAATTGACGGGCAGATGACGGTTGACGGAGCGGAGGCGCCGGCAAAACGCGAGGGAAGATTCCTCGTCCTTTACGGTATCGGCTCCGGCAAACATGAGATTGAAGTGAGATAATGAGATACGAGACAATACTTTTCGACCTTGACGGCACTCTGCTGGATACTATAGACGACCTCGGCACCGCCGTGAACCACGCGCTTTCAAAGCGGGGACTCCCCCTGCATTCGCTCCCTGAATACCGGCTGATGGTAGGCGGCGGAATACGTAACCTCAACTGGAGGGCCCTTCCTGAAGACCTTAGGGATAACGAAGCATACCTGGACGCCTGCCTTGCGGATTTCCTCGAATACTATGTTTCGCACATCGACGTGCACACCCGTCCCTACCCAGGCATGCAGGAACTGCTCAGGGAGCTTTCCTCCCGTGGCGCAAGCCTCGCCGTGACCTCCAACAAATTCCAGGCTGGTACCGAAAAATTGGTACGCAGTTTTTTCCCGGACGTCAGCTTCACCGCCGTGTTCGGGAACAGGAAAGGCGCGCCCCTCAAACCGGATCCCGCCATCGTGGAGGAAGTCCTGAAACTCAGCGGCTCCCCGAAGGAAAAGGCCGTCCTGGTGGGAGATTCGTCCACGGATATAAAAACCGCAAGGAACGGGTGTATAGACTCCATCGCCGTCAGCTGGGGTTTCCGGCCCCGTGAGGAACTCAGCGAAGCCGGCGCCATCGTGGATTCGGCAGGGGAACTGGCCGGTATCCTGCTGGGATAAAACGCCTCCGGACACTCTCAACCCCATAATTTAGGGAATCAATACCGCCTCAATAACTATTTGTTGGGATTGAATCTTCATGCACGCGTGCGTAATTTCGCCGAGAAAAAACGCATGGATACCGGCTTTCGGGCCATCTTGCAAGGTTCAATTATTATGATGAATAAGGTTATTGTTGGCAGTGTCGCGCTTTTTATCACCCTGTTTGCCTCAACGGCAGGCGCGCAGCAGAAAAAAGACCGTCTTACGGTCGGCGGGTACGGCGAGGTGGCCCTCAGCCGCAATTTCTACAGTGACAACGTGTATCGCTACAGCAGCGCTTCCGCCCATAAGGGTGAAAGCCACGGCCGCTTCGACATCCCCCATGCGGTCATCTATCTCGGCTACGATTTCGGCAAAGGCTGGAGCATGCAGACGGAGATAGAGTTCGAGCATCTAGGCACCGGAACGGAAGTCGAGAAGGAATTCGAGGAAGCCGGGGAATGGGAGAGCGAAGTAGAGAGAGGCGGAGAGGTGGAACTTGAGCAGTTCTGGACCCAGAAAAGCTTCATGCCCCAGATAAATGTCCGCATGGGACATCTCGTGGTTCCTGTCGGAGGACTGAACAACCGTCACGAACCCCTCAATTTCTTCACGGTCTACCGCCCGGAGGGAGAATATACCGTACTGCCTTCCACATGGCACGATACGGGAATATCGATCTGGGGCCAGGCCGGCACATGGAGATACGAAGCCATGCTCATATCCGGCCTCGATGCCATGCTGTTCTCCAGGGACAATTTCATTAAGAACGGGGCCCACACACCATTTCCTTTCCAGGTTTCCAACCATCCCGGAGTGGCCGGAAGGATCGACAAGTCGTTCGCCTTCGGCCTCGACCTGGGCCTCAGCGGTTACTACAGCGACGCATTCAACAATACCTTCCCCTATGAGGAGGTCAACAATTCCTACATCTCCGGAGCGACCGGTTCCACCGTTGTAGGAGCATTCGACTTCCGCTATATGGGCAAGAACCTGATTGTCAGGGGAAATGCTGACTATGGCCACATCAGCGACGCAAAGGCCATCAGCAAATACAAGAGCGCAAAGGGAGCTGCAAGCGGCTCCCCCTACAGCGACACACCCATCGGGGATGAGGCTTTCTCCGCCGGAATCGAGGCCGGATATGACATTTTCTCCCTGATTCCCGTGAAGGACAAGGAGCAGAAATTCTATGTGTTCGGCCGGTATGAATACTACAATCCCTATATCGCCAACAACAGTCAGGGCTCATACCCGTTCACTGAGAAACACAGGATCGCTGCCGGAATAAACTGGATCCCGATCCCGAACATCGCCGTCAAGGCAGAATATTCCCACCGGTTCCTGAAGACCGGCTACAACGACGAACCCTCCATCAGCATAGGTGTTGCCTACATGGGATTTTTCAAGCATTGAAATATTTGAAAATAAATAAAATATGAAAAAAACAACAAAAGTATTATCTATCGTGGTGATCGCAGCGCTTTCGCTCGTATCCTGCGGAAAGGACAATGGCGGCGATGATGAACTCTCCGCTGCCGAACTCTCACTCAAAGCCGCCGTCGAAGAATACGTCCCCGGAGTTATCTACTCCATCTACGGCAACCTGGCCGACGCATCTTCCAACCTCTACGACCAGCTCCTGAACCTGAAAAAGGCAGGCACCGCCTCCCTTACCGATGCCCAGATTGAAAATGTCTGCAAGACCTTCCTCGACGCACGCGCGTATTGGGAGAAAAGCGAGGCCTTCCTCTTCGGGGCGGCGACCGTATATGGAATCGACCCCCATATCGACTCTTGGCCACTCGACAAAGACAAACTGGCGAAGGAACTCAGCAACTCCGTGGTAATCGCAGACCTGGATGAAGAAGGAGCCGCCGCCTGCGACGAAGTAGGAAAGGCGAACCTCGGATTCCATGGAATCGAATTCATCCTTTTCCGTAACGGCGCTCCCCGCAAGGCCGCCGATTTCCTCGCGAATGAAACCGATGAGGCCTTCGCCTCCTATACGGTCAGCGGGGAAACCGAGCTCATCTTTGCAACCGCAGTAGCCGAAGACCTCCGCAACTATTGCTGGGAACTCCAGGCCGCCTGGGATCCCTCCTGCCCCTCATCCCGCAGGGAATATGTAGAGGACGAACTCGAACTAAATACAGTGATGTCCAGCGGACTCACCTTCGGAGAAAACCTCCTGGCAGCCGGGGAAGCCGGAAGCACCTATTCGACATGGCAGAGGGCGGTTTCCGACATCCTCACCGCGGGCTGCTCCGACATCTGCGCCGAGGTCGCGAACTCCAAGATCGCTTCCGCTTTCTACCACAAGACTGAAGAGGACGCCGACTATATCGAATCCCCCTATTCCAAGAAGTCCTACCAGGATTTCTATGACAACATCCAGAGCATAGTCTACTCCCTCTATGGCAAGGCCGGCGCAACCTCTCCGTCCTCCAGAAGCATCTATAACGTTCTCCAGAAGCATGGGTACAACGGTCTGTCCAACCTGAAGACCGCCCTTGACGCAGCCGTGGCATCGCTGCAGGCCTGCCTCGACAGCGGCAAGGCCTTCGTCGACGACCCCAGCGCCGAATGTGCCGGGAACGCGATCGAGGCCATCAACGACCTGGATGACGAAATCAACAAGGCCGCCAACTGGGTGTCCCTGCTTTAAAAAAATGTGAAATGGATAAGACTTCAAGGATAATACTCGCCCTTCTCGCGGCGGCAGCCCTTGCAGGCTGCAACGGCAGGAACGGCGGTGAAGAGCCCTCGACGGAGAAGACCGAGTCCGACACCAGATACGTCGGCCAGGCAGTCGGCAACTTCGACGCATCTGAGTGGTACCCCGGCGGACAGCTCGGCACTACGGACAACGTTGCCAACAACAGCTATGAGGATGAATCCCCGGCCGTGACACAGCAGGGACTCTCCCACGAGTTCGCCCTGGGAGAATATTCCTTCGAACGGACTTTCAACGAAGGTTCCGGCCAGTTCGGAGGCCTCGGTCCTGCCCACGTGCGCAGTTCATGCCTTGACTGCCATCCTGCATACGGGCACGGGCAGTGGAAGGAAAAATATGAGGCTAACACCTCCGATTCATGGGGTAACGGCTACCTCCTCGTGGTATATTACACCAATGGGGACAGTAATGACGGACCCTACGTGGGAGAGGTCACCGGAATGCCCCAGACCATGAAATCCGACCCGTTCCTCCCCCCTATCGATGAGAAGAAGATACAGCTGACCTGGAGCGAGATTTCCTCTATGGAAAGCGGTCTTCCCATGAAGTTCGCGGACGGCGAAGCTTACAAACTCCAGTATCCGACCCTTTACATCCCCGAGGAAGCGTTCAACACCGACCCGACCCCCTATGACAACCTGCCCTACACCGATGCCGCAGGGAACACCTACATCAATGTTGGCTTCCGTCTCGAATCCACCATCGGTGTGATAGGGGTCGGTCTTATCGACGCCCTCGACCAGGATGAGATAAGGGAGACATACCGCAACGAGGCCGCCTATCTCAAGTCCGCCGGCCTCTATGCAGAGCACGGGCTGAATCCGGCCTTCTGGGATGATGCAGCAAATGATTTCGCAAGTTCCGCATATTATCACAACTGGGCCAACAACGCCACCCTCGATGACGGGAAGAACATCGGCTCAGGCTATGATGCCGACGGCAATTTCTACGAGAGGGACGCCTACATGGACGGAAAGCTCGTTAAGAAGTTCACCTACGCCATGACCCGCGGTTCCCTGCAGGACGGAGCCGGCGCCAACGCCATCTGGAACATCACCAACGTCTCCAGGCCCGACCGTCCCTTCCTCTACACCACCAACGCATGGGCAAAGGCCATGTCCGAGAATGCGGACGTCATCGCCGCCATAAAGGCGGACCCTTCATCTCCCTACTATGCCGACGGTACTGACGAAGGCATCAAGGAAGCGGTGTATGAGCTTCTCCGCCCCGGAACCAACCAGTTTGACAATGCCTACCACAACTTCAAGCCCGAAATGAGCGAAGAGGAGTTCTACAATTTCATGGTCTGGCACCGCGGCCTTGCAATTCCCCGCGCCCGCAACCTCAACGACAAGAAGGTCCAGAGGGGCAAGGAACTCTTCAACAAGATGGGCTGCGCATCCTGCCACAAGGCCAAATGGACCACCGGAGACGACAATTACTGGTCTCCCGCCCTCAACAAAGGCAAGAAGCTTCCCCGCTATGCCGGCCAGACGATCTATCCTTATTCGGACTTCATCCAGCACAGGCTCCACATGAAGAACGATATCCACGGCAGCTGGTGCCGCACCACTCCCCTGTGGGGCCGCGGCCTTTCCACCCAGAACACGGGAAGGGGCGACCGCCTGCATGACTGCCGCGCAAGGAACGTCGTGGAGGCCATCATGTGGCACGCATACAGCAGGCAGAGCGATTCATACAGTTCCGCCGAGCAGTTCTACAACCTTTCCAAGGAAGACAGGGACGCCGTCGTGAAATTCATTGACTCGATCTGACGTGCCCGACATACACCTGCAAGACGGATGAGGCCCCGCGGACCCCATCCGTTTTGTTTTCATCCTGATTCTATTATCGAATATTTTGTTAAATTTGCATTTTGCGTAAGATAGTTTTTCGACGATGTCAGACAATATCATACTTGACCCACACGGAGAGGCCATCATGGAGCAATACCGCTCCATGTATCCGCAGTACGCCAGGCTGGCTGAAATCGTTCCCGACCAGATAAGTAATTTCATAAACGAGACAGGCCTCAGGGTCTGTTCCATGGAGCACAGGATAAAGACGGAGGAGTCCCTCAGGGGAAAACTTGAACTCAAGGGAGCGAAGTACCACGACATCTATGACATCACAGACATCCTCGGCCTGAGGATCATCACATTCTACATCGACGATGTCGACAAAGTCGCTTCCTTCATTGAAAGGCTCTTCGAAATAGACTGGGACAACACCGTCGACAAGCGCAAGATACACGACATAGACAGCTTCGGCTACATGTCCCTCCACTATATCTGCCGCCTCCCCGCCGGATCTTTCCCCGGTCAGGAATTCTCCGAACTCAGGAAGATACGTTTCGAGATACAGATCCGCACCGTCCTCCAGCATGCCTGGGCGAACATGGACCACGACACAGGCTACAAGAGCGGGGTGGAAGTTCCTAAGGAGTACATGAGGAACCTCAACAGGCTGGCCGGGATGCTGGAGCTGGCGGATGAGCAGTTCAGCCTGATCCGCACCGCAATCAACGACTATCGCCGCAGGGTCCACACCCTTGTGGGCTCGGGGAAGCTCGAAGAGGTCTCGCTGGATGCGGAGACCTTCCGCAGCTACCTGGAAATGAATCCTTTCTCCGCTCTCAACCACAGGATAGCAGCCGTCAACCAGGCCGAAATCCAGCAGGTGCCCCTGATGCCCTACCTCAAGGTGTTCAAGGCCATGGGATGCAAGACCCTGGGAGACATAGCGGATATCATAAGGGACTACAGCGAGGCAGCCTACCAGGTAGCCTGCTACCAGATCGGCCTTACCGACCTGGACATAATCTCCTCTTCCCTCGGCCCCCAGGACCTCTGCATCGCGTATATCCTCAAAAAAGGAGGCGGCAAGGCCGGGATCCGGATGCTCTTCGACGCGCTCAACGGTGAGTCGGAAAGCAACGAGATCCTTGCGGAGATGCTGGTGGAGCAATCCAGGTCACTTCCTTTCATGAACAAATGACCTATGGCGAACAGACCTCTGGATACAGGACTCCTTGACCGGGCGATAACCTTTTCCGTCAACGCGCATGCCGGTACGGAACGCCGCGGGAAGGGATACCCATACATCGTCCACCCGGTGGAAGCCATGGCCATAACGGCCACCATGACCAGCGACCAGGAACTTCTGGCCGCAGCCGTGCTGCACGATACGATAGAAGACACCTGCGTCACCCTGGAGCAGATCAGGGAACAGTTCGGGGAACGGGTGGCCGCACTGGTGGAAGCCGAGACCGATGTAAGGCAGGAGGGACTGAGCGACGAGGAAAGCTGGAGGACACGCAAACGGATGACGCTTGAACGCCTGGCAAAGGCTCCCCGCGAAGTGAAGATGGTCGCCATTGGGGACAAGCTGTCCAACATGAGGGCGATAGCCAGGGATTATACGACTCTGGGCGATGCTTTCTGGGACCTCTTCCATGTCAAGGAGAAATCGGCCCAGGCATGGTACTACACAGGACTGGCCAAGGCCTTGGAAGACCTTGCAGACACATACGCATATCAGGAATTCAACTTCCTGGTAAAAAGAATATTCGTCAATCAGGATGGAAGCGCTTAGGATTTCTTTGAACGACTATATCCTTTCGGGAGGAGGGGCCAACGGCGAGAGTTATGTCCTCAAGACAGACCCGGCCGTAATGCTCAAACTGTACTTCCCCGGAAAGGTACGGCAGCCCCTTGACGAGATGATCCTGGCCAGGAAGGTCTTCGAAGCGGGCATCCCTACGCCCGAACCTGGAGACTACGTGGTCACTGAAGACGGCCGCTACGGCATCCGTTTCAACTGCATCATCGGCAAGAAATCCTACTCCAGAGCCGTCGCTGACGATCCTGGGAACCTGCCGCGATATGCGGAAGAATTCGCCGGAATGTGCCATGACCTCCACCGCACGCATGTGGACACAGCGAAGTTCGAGAACGTCAAGGACCGTTATTACCGCCTCCTGGCCGAAAGCCCCTTCTTCTCAGCCGGAGAAAAGGACAGGATAGGGCGGTTCATCTCTGACGTGCCTGACGAAGACACCGCCATCCACGGTGACCTCCAGTTCAGCAACGCGATATTCGCGGGTGACAAACGATATTTCATAGACCTCGGCGACTTCTGCTACGGGAACCATCTTTTCGACGTAGGGATGGTGTACCTGTGCTCAAACCTCAGCGAGGACTCGTTCATCAGGGAGACATTCCATATGCCCAAATCTCTCGCCGTCAGGTTCTGGCGGCACTTCGCCGGCGCTTATTTCGGAGAGGACCGCAGTCTCCGTGACATCGAGGAAGAGGTTCTCCCCTTCGCCGGATTGAAGACCCTTATCGTCGAACGCGACATGAACCAACCCATGCCCAACATCAGGGCAGCCCTGGAACCGATATTAAGATAGTATGGCAAAGATTAAGAACCCGTTCGTGAAGATGTATGCCCGGCAGGGACTTTTGATGGTCCTGCTGGCCGCACTCCTCCTCGAGGTCACCTCCCTCATCCAGTACTTCTATGCAAAGAAGGGACTGAGGAAAGAGGCTGATTCCAGGGCGCAGAGCGAAATGACCGCGACCCGCCTGCGCATCGAGAACTACACCCTCTCCGTGGAAAATGACGCCCGCCTCCTTTCCTGGGCCTTGTCCGATTTCCTGGACAATCCCGACGAGCTTCCGGCGCTCATAACCAAAATGATGGACAACAATCCGGTGATCGCCAACGGATTCGTGGCCTTCAAGGACAATTATTATCCGCAGCACGGACGCTGGTATGAGCCCGTGGTTACCAGGCTGCCTGAAGGTCTTGTGCTGCACCAGATCGGTTCGCAGGAGCACGACTATTTCTCAGCCGACTGGTACATCAAGCCTATGCAGACCGGCGACGGGTACTGGAGCGAACCGTATTTCGACAAGGACGGAGTCAAGAAACTCGTCGTCACGTACTCGGTGCCGGTCAATGACGACTCCGGTGCCAGGGTGGGAATCCTTGGCGTGGATGTGGAGCTTGACTGGCTCAACGTGTTGGTGTCCATGGTCAAGCCCTACAAGAACGCTTTCAGCACCCTCACCAGCCGCAAAGGCCAGCTGATCGCCGCTCCCCCCGAGACCCTCTCCTTCGAGAAATCGCTCCGCTATGAATCGGATATCTACAGGACCGGATGGAAGATATCGGTCACGATCCCTGAAGACGAGCTGTACGGGCACATAAAGAAGATAAGCACCCTGGTCCTCTTCCTGCAGATACTAGGCCTCATGCTCCTGATCCTCATAATCCAGTGGACGGCCCGGGAGCAGATCAAGCTGGAGAACATCAGCGCGAGCAGGGAGAAGATAGAAGAAGAGCTCAAGATCGCAAGGGGAATCCAGATGGCCATGATCCCTAAGGTCTTCCCTCCCTATCCGGAAAGGAAAGACATCGACATCTACGCCTCTATCCTCCCCGCAAAGGAAGTCGGCGGCGACCTTTACGATTTTTACATCCGCGACGAGAAACTGTACTTCTGCATAGGCGACGTCAGCGGGAAAGGGGTACCGGCCTCCCTGGTCATGGCAGTCACCCGCAGCCTGTTCCGTACGGTGTCGGCACATGAGAACAGCCCCGGACACATTGTCACTTCGCTGAACGAGAGCATGTCCGAGATGAACGAGAACAACATGTTCGTGACATTCTTCTGCGGAGTGCTGGACCTCAGGAACGGTAATCTGAGATACTGCAACGCCGGGCACAACGCCCCCGTCATCCTCAACACGGACAAGTCCATCCTTCCGGTTGAACCGAACGTCCCTCTTGGAATCGTTCCCGGTATGAAATTCCAGGAACAGGAGATCGAACTCCGATATGACGATGCCATCTTCCTATACACGGACGGACTTACGGAGGCAGAAAACATGAACCATGATTTCTTCGGCGAACAGAGGATGCTGGATGCGCTCTCCGGCCTCAAAGGTTCGAGAAGCCATCTGGAAGAGATGCAGAAAGCAGTCGAATCATATGTCGGCCATGCGCCGCAAAGCGACGACCTCACCATGCTGTTCATCCACTATCTCAACGATGACTCCAGCTCGGAATCCGAGAAGCATCTGCTCATCCACAATGACATACAGCAGATTCCCCAACTCGCCGCCTTCGTCGAGGCCATAGCCGAGAAGAAACAGCTCGACCACAGCCTTTCCCTCAACCTTAACCTGGCCCTGGAAGAAGCGGTGACCAACGTCATAATGTACGCCTATCCCAAAGGGACCGACGGCCTGGTAGACATTGAAGCCATAATCAGGGAGCACTCCCTCACCTTCATCGTCAGCGACAGCGGACAGCCTTTCGACCCGACCTCCCAGCCCCAGGCGGATATCTCCCTGGGTGTGGACGACCGTCCGATCGGAGGGCTTGGGATATACATGGTGAGGAACATCATGGACTCCGTAAGCTACAGGCGCTCAGACGGAAAGAATATACTTACAATGATAAAAAACATCTGACAATATGGATATTACAATCAAAACGCAAGGTACTGAAACCATCGTTACCTTCAACGGCCGGCTCGACACCCCCGCCGCACAGCAGGCCGCCGCACAGTTGGAACCTCTCCAGGAGAAAGCCGGCGGAACCATAATCCTCGATTGCAAAGACCTGACGTATATTTCCAGCTCGGGACTCAGGATCTTCCTTGTCCTCCGAAAGGCCGCATCCCAGAACGGAGGCACAGTGATTGTCCGGAGTATCGGACGTGATATCCGGAACGTATTCATGATGACCGGATTCTTGAATCTGTTCCAAATAGAGGATTAATGCTGCCGCTCTCCATCTTTTCAGTCAACCTGCTTTCCGACAACCTGCTTCTGCTGGCCGCGGCACTCTTTTTCGTGGCCATCCTCATATCGAAGCTGGGAGCCAAGATAGGGGTCCCCGCCCTGCTCCTGTTCCTCATCCTTGGAATGGTAGCCGGGGCGGACGGCATAGGGGTCAAATTAGAAGACTACGAGCTGGCTGAATCCATCGGGCATTTCGCAATGTCCATCATCCTGTTCTATGGCGGACTCCAGACATCCTTGAAAGAGACCAGACCTGTCATGCGACAGGGAATCTTGCTGTCCACGATAGGTGTCCTCCTGACCGTCCTCGTCACCGGATCCTTCATCTATCTGGTATATAATACGAGAATAGGGCCCGCAGAAGGAAGTATAATGTGGTGTTTCCTCCTTGCCGCCGTGATGGCTTCGACCGATTCCGCCTCGGTATTCTCCGTATTGAGGCAGAAAAAGCTCAACCTCAGGGAGAATATAGGACCGCTGCTGGAACTTGAGTCCGGTAGCAACGACCCCATGGCCTATATCCTCACCATCATCCTGGTCCAGCTGATTACCGGCGCCGACAAGATAACCGGGGTATGGGGCACCATCGGTACCGGAGCCTACGTTTTTACCCTCCAGCTCATTGTCGGTGTAGCCATTGGCCTTCTGGTCGGATATGCAGGGGCATGGTTCATAGGGAAAATCAAGCTCCCGGGCAGCGCCTTGTACTCGATCCTGATAATGAGCATCGGCTTCCTGGCCGACGGCCTGGCTTCGATACTGTTCGGAAACGGACTCCTCGCCCTTTACATAGCTGCCATCATAATCTCCAACAAGAGTTCCATCCCTTATAAGAAGGACATTCTGAAGTTCTTCGACGGTATGACCTGGCTGATGCAATTGATCATGTTCCTGATCCTGGGCCTCATTTCAAGGCCTCTGCAAATGGGACACTCTTTCGGGAACGCCATCGTCATCGTCCTCTTCATGCTGTTCGTGGCACGACCTGTCAGCGTTTTCCTTACCCTGGCACCTTTCAGGGGAACCTCCTTCAGGGCCAAGCTCTTCATTTCATGGGTAGGGCTCAAAGGTGCTGGTCCCATCCTCTTCGCCCTCTGTCCCGTCGTCGCCGGACTGCAGGGAGGAACCGACATCTTCAACATCGTATTCTGCATCACCCTCCTGTCGCTGGTCATACAGGGATCCACCTTGCCCTTCGTCGCCAGGTTGCTGAAACTGAGCTATGACCAGGATCCTGAAGTGGAAACCTTCGGCCTGGAACTCCCGGATGAAATGGGAATCCTCAGGGACCATGTCGTAACTGAAGAAGACTTCTCCGAGGGTGACACCATGCGGGACCTTCACCTTCCCCACGGGATACGTGTGGTGATGGTCCGGAGGGATGAAAAATTCCTCGTGCCCCACGGGAGCATGCAACTGCTGCCAGGAGACCATCTCCTGATAATCATGGGAGATTCTGATGATTAGTTTTCAAAAGTCTGACAATCTTTGATTTAAATATGTATATTTGTAAAGTATGGAACATTTCCACGGAATACTGATCGGTGCGGTGACTTTTTTGATAATCGGGGTATATCACCCTATCGTCATCAAAGCCGAGTACAGGTGGGGGAAGGGATGCTGGGGATGGTTCCTCGCAATCGGCATATTATTCTCCGCCGCCTCCATAATGATTGCCGGCCAGGTCCTGTCGATTGCCCTTGCTGTAGCCGGTTTTTCCTCATTCTGGGCGATTTTCGAATTGTTCGAGCAGGAAAACAGGGTATTGAAAGGATGGTTTCCTGAGAATCCGGACCGTCATGATTATTATGAAATGAAAAGACAAGTGAACAACATAAACAAAAAAATCTGAAGCAATGAAAAAGTATGCAGTTATCGTCGTTGACATGGTCAACGATTTCGTCACCGGAGCGCTCGGAGGGAGCCCCAGGATCAAAAGTATCATCGAACCCATCAGGGATCTCTGCGAGAAGGCCCGCGCCAACGGCATTCCGGTAATCTACGCCAACGACTGCCACACCCCCGAAGTGGACAAGGAATTCAAGGTGTGGGGTCCCCATGCCGTAGTCGGGACCTGGGGAGCCGAGGTCATCGACGAACTCAAGCCGCAGGAGGGTGACATCATCGTTCCAAAGAAGACCTACAGCGCATTCTATGAGACCCCGCTCGAACTCATCCTCCGCGAACTCGGAGTTGACACCGTCGTCATCACCGGATGGCAGGCAGACTGCTGCTGCCGCCACACCTCGGCTGACGCCTTCTTCAGGGGATTCAACATCGTTGTCCCCAAAGAGACCACCGATACACTCACGGAGGAAGGATACTGCGGAGGCCTCGAGTACATCAAGAACATCTACGGAGGCACCATCTGCAGCGTAAAGGATTTGTTCTGAGACAATTCACATTAGTTTCACGAAGACCTATGAACATCAAGGCAATCCTCTCGTCAGCTATCGCCTGCATTATTATTGCAGGATGCAGCTCACCCGCAGACCCCGGGCAGGCCAGCCTCTCCGCTCCCCTGGCGGACGAAGCCTGGGCCTCCTCACAGTGGATTTCCGCTGCGGACGCCCCCGTCGTAACCAAGAAGATACAGGACGGCGACCGTGCCGCCGACGGAGCTTCGTGGTTCCTTGCAACCATAAAGAACGATTCCAAGGTCGTCTCCGCAAAATGGATGACCACCGGACTGGGAGTATATGACATATACCTCAACGGGAAACTGGTTGGAAAGGAAATTCTGAAGCCCGGATTCACCCACTACGCAAAAACGAAGATATCATTCACCTACGACATCACAGAGGCCTTCAACAAGGCGTCAGGAGCTGTAAACACCCTTTCAGCCCAGGTCACCCCCGGTTGGTGGGCCGACAAGATCATCACCCCCTCGGGCAACGAAGGCTTCCTGGGAAAGAAACCTGCCTTCCGCGGAGTGCTTGAACTCACCTTCAAGGATGGAAGCAAGAAGCTCTATGGCACTGACACCCAGAACTGGAAGGCCGGGGTTGCCGGTCCCGTCACCCACGCCGCCATTTTCGACGGCGAGGACTACGATGCAAGGATACTTCCCGGATATGATACCCCCGAAAAACTCTCCGTCCCCGAGGTAAACACTGAATTCAGCGGAGAGATCGTACCCACCGTTGGCGCGGAGATCTATTTCCGCGACGACCTTGCCCTCAGCCCCCTGACCGCCTATACATGGAAAGACGTCTCCGGAGCTTCCGACGAAGCCTACGGCACTGTGGTCAAGATCAAGGAATTTGCAAATGGTGAGCCCATGACCGTGCACACCGGGGAAACCCTCGTTGTAGATTTCGGCCAGAATTGCGCCGGTGTCCCCTGCTTTGAGTTCAGCGCTGCCGAAGGCACCGTCCTTACCTGCCTTCCCGGAGAACTTCTCAACGACGGCAACGGAGCCAAAAGCCGCGGAATGGACGGCCCTGAGGGCAGCGTCCACCGCCTCAACCTCCGTATTCCCGAGACCGGAATGATCCTGAAGTACACCTTCGCAGGGTCAAGGGACGGAGAGAGTTTCATCCCCCGCAGCACGTTCTTCGGCTATAGGGCGGTCTCCATCACCGCGACCGGGGACGTCACCATAAGCAAAATTCTGTCTGTTCCCGTCACCTCCATCACAAAAGAGATGGAAACCGGGTGCATCACCACCGGCAACGAGCTTGTCAACAAGCTCATTTCCAACACATACTGGGGTCAGCTCTCCAACTATCTCTCAGTCCCTACGGACTGCCCTCAGAGGAACGAAAGACTTGGCTGGACGGCCGACACACAGGTTTACTCCGAAACCGGCACCTTCTTCGCGAACACCGACCGCTTCTTCCACAAGTGGATGAGGGACATGCGCAACACCCAGAACAAGCAGGGAGGATATCCCGGAGTCGCCCCTGTCGCCCAGTACGGAGCCTCGGAAGACAACATGACCCGTCTCGGCTGGTCCGACGCAGGAGTCATTGTTCCCTGGACCATTTGGAAACAGTTCGGTGACACTGCCATAATCGACGAATGCTGGGCTTCCATGGAGAAATACCTGAACCATCTCACTGAGACCAGGTACGACCACGACGCCCTCAAGGAAGAGAACGGATATTACCAATGGGCGGACTGGCTCAGCTACGAGGCCCTCTGCAACAATACCGGAGACGCCTTCTACCGTGATGCCAAAGGCAACAGGAAGGCAAAACCGGAGACCATCATCTATTGGAATTATCTCAGCGCGTCATATTGGGTGATAGACGCTGAAATGATGGCGCAGATGGCCGCCGCCACCGGAAGGGATGCAGCCGGATACGAGGCTATAGCCGCTGAAGCCAAAGCCTACATCAAAGGCAAGTTCCTGAAAGCTGACGGAACCTTCAAGACACCCATCCTCAACACCATGCAGACCCCTGCCCTCTTCGCCTTGAAAAACGGCCTCGTCGAAGGCAAGGCGAAAGAAGGCATGCTGGCACGCCTTCGCAAGAACTTCGAAGACCACGGGAACTGCCTCCAAACCGGATTCCTCGGCACCTCCATCCTCATGCAGGTGCTCACCGACAACGGGATGGTCGACATGGCCTACGAACTCCTTCTCCAGAGGAAGAATCCCAGCTGGCTCTATTCGGTTGACAACGGAGCCACCACGATCTGGGAAAGGTGGGACAGCTACAAGAAGGATACCGGCATGGGCGACAAGGGCATGAACAGCTTCAACCACTACGCCTACGGATCCGTCTGCAAATGGATCTGGAACGTAGCCGCCGGAATCGATTCCGATCCCGCACAGCCCGGATTCAGGCATATCATAATGAAACCTGTACCCGACAAGAGGCTGGGCCATGTGGACGCAGAATATAACTCTGCCGCCGGACTTATCAAGAGTTCCTGGAAATATGATGGCGACAAGTGGATCTGGAACTTCACCGTTCCCGAAGGAGCCACCGCCACCGTCACCCTTCCCGGGGAGACAGACTCCAAGGACTACGCTGCAGGTTCCTACGAAATCGTAAAATAATCCAGGATCCTGTCCACCAGTTCTCGGGGAGAAGGAGAGACTATCAGATAGTCCGCATCCTTCTCCCCGATGAATTTACCGGCTTCCATACTCGAGAAAAAATTCAGGAGATTGTCGTAATAACCTGCAATATTCAGGACTCCGACCGGCTTGCGGAAGTTCCCGAGGACGTTGCACTCGCAATAAGAGAAAAACTCATGCATGGTGCCGGTGCCTCCAGGGAGGATGATGCATCCGTCGCTCATGGCCTCCATGGTGCGGATCCGCACGTCGAAGTCCGGGGTCTCGATAAGATCATATCCGGAAAAACCCGAAGGATTGAGATTCCTCACCTCCACTCCTGACTCGGCCACCTCCTTCCTGCCCCGGAACCCCCTGGGGAATACCCCCGTCAGTTTTCCGTTCCCATCCATCACTCCATGGGCGAGGGCGCCCATAGTGCCGACAGAAGCCCCTCCGTATATGACATGCACTCCCCTTCCGGCAAGATACTTCCCTATTTCATATGCGGCATCCATGTACAC
Organism: uncultured Bacteroidia bacterium; assembly: GCA_902766985.1. Classification (GTDB taxonomy): domain Bacteria; phylum Bacteroidota; class Bacteroidia; order Bacteroidales; family UBA932; genus Cryptobacteroides. The sequence goes on from CACXFP010000038.1 coordinate 17,199, forward strand.
CGGGTCTCTTCCCGGCCTGGACCCAAGGTAAACGGCTATTTTCATGGCAGGATTCATTTATCTCCCACAAATTTATGAAACTTCGGCGATTTTGATTATATTTGTTGGAGATGTGAAAGTTCAACATTAAAACAATAAGACCATGAGCGAAGAAATCAATCAGGAATTCGACAAGAGGGATCTCAACAAAGACGGGAAAGTCACTCTTTCCGAAAAGATAGAATACGCAGCCGGACAGGCCCAGGATAAGCTCCAGGATGCCATCGAGGATGCAAAGGCCGATTTCAAGGAGGCCGCCGGACTCGCCAAGGAAAAATACGCCGAGTACAAGGAGAAAGCCGGAGAAAAGTATGCCGAAGTCAAGGAGAAGGCCGGTGAGAAGTATGCCGAGGTAAAGGACAAGGCTGCCGAAAAATTTGCTGAAGCGAAAGAGAAGACCGCTGAGAAATACAGCGAGCTGAAG
>CACXFP010000039.1 GCA_902766985.1 uncultured Bacteroidia bacterium
GGTGTCGAGGAGATGTCAAAATGCTCCAAAAGGCTCCTCCCCAGCGCCGGACTGTTGGCAAGGATGTCGTCAACGTCGACCAGCAGGAACCTGGCCTTCCGGAAAGACGGAAGGCGGGAAAGGGAATCTGCCGCAGAAAGTTCAGCCGCACATGAAGAACACCTCTCAGAATAGAAAAGGATGTATGATGGACGACCGCGAAGTTTAGCGAGGTTGAACTTCCCTTCTTTCGATCCCTTGGAAGACAGAAGTTTCCCGGGAACCGTAATTCCGGCGATGCGCGACCCGGTCGGAGACAGGGCGTAAAGGCTGGAGACAAGTCCGGCAAGGCTTAGCACCTGGAGGGAATCGGACCTGGTAGTGTACAGGCCGCTGCCTGTGATATAGGAATCGATGAATTCTTTCTGCGCATCCTTCACTTCCTCTCCGCGCCGGCTGGTCAGCCAGTATAGGAAATCCCCCTCCAGATGCTTGTATCCCAACGTGTCGCCTTGCTTAAGGGTAACGGTGGAAATATCTTCGGCTACGGCAAAGATATCATCACGAGACAGTTTGTCTCCAGGGAGCAGACGGTTGAACAGGGCGTTGCTCTCCTGCCCGCCGTATTCATATTCCCCGCCACCGTCCTCTGTCTCCATCATTCTTTCAAGCGCCTGGACATCAAGGTTCCTGCCTATGATAACGTCCCCTGAACCTACGAGGAACATCTTCGGGGTCTGGAGCACGCCATACAGCTTCTGGAAATCCGATTCGAGTTCAGGGTCGTTGAAATGGAACACCTCCACGGAAGGGCTGACACCGGCATCGAAAGCATCCCTGAAAGGAGCCCATTTGTCCGGATCGCGCCCCACATAAACGGCATAGACGTCCAGCGGCCAGTCATGGGATGAGAGCGCAGAATGGAGCGCCGGTGTCATCACCCTGCACCTGGCGCAACCTGTGTCGAAGAAATACAGCAGCTTGAGCCTGGAAGACTTCAAGGGGGACACGGAAGAGTCCGAAGGGAAAACCGTGACCGGCAAGCCGTCCGGGCCGTAGAGTGTGAGGGCCGGGGCCCTCATTCCGATAAGCGACCTGCGGTTGAATTCGGCAAACACCCCCGCATTAATCATCTCCACCTCGCTTTCCATCTTCACCTTTCCGCTGGCGAACCACTTGTCATACACATGGATTGCAACGGCCTCGTCTCCCATGACCGGGGACTCCATGAAATGCGAATAAACCTTCAATGCCGTAAACTGCCGGACCTCATCCAGCTTGCACTCGCCGATGATAAAATCGCTTTCCTGCTTTTTCACCTCGACGCTTTCTGTCTCCAAAGCCCTGAAATATTCCTCAAGACCCTCCCCGAGCATCTTTTTCACCTCGGCCGTAAGCACACTGTCGGCCGCAGCCTTGTGAACCGCCGCGGAACCTGTCTCACACAGGAACGGGCTTGCGGCCGCAGCGACAGAAAATGACGCTGCGAAGACAAGCATGAGTTTCAGCAAACCGCGGATCATTGCGCCTGGACTATTCTGGTTCGGGAAGGACCACCCCGTCGGGAAGGAAGAGCGAAGTGTCGCCGTGATGGCGGACAAGGTCGCGGACAGCAGAAGAGGAGATATGTGCGAATTCCTGGGCGGTCGGGATGATGATCGTCTCGATGCCCGGTGCAAGACGCCTGTTCATGTCTGCGATAGCCCTTTCATTCTCGAAATCAAGCATGTTCCTGACCCCCCTGACGATGTGGGAAATCCCCATTTCCCTACAGACATCGATGGTAAGATTCCCGTACTTGATAATGGAAACCCCCTCCATCCCGGCCGTAGCCTGCCTGATGACATCCATACGCTGGTCCATTGAGAAATAGCCCCTCTTGTCCTGATTGACACCGACCGCTACGACGACTTCGTCAAACATGGTAAGCGCCCTTTTCAAGATATTGAGATGGCCGGAAGTAAACGGATCGAAAGACCCGGGAAACAATGCTTTTCTTTTCATGATATCACAATTGCCAGTCTATTGGGGTTTTTCCGTTGGAAACCAGATATGCGTTCGCCTTGGAGAAATGGCGGCAACCGAAGAAAGCTCCCCTGGCGAGGGGGGATGGATGCGCAGCCTCCAGGACCAGATGCCTCGAATGGTCTATGAGGGATGACTTGGACCTGGCGAAATTACCCCACAGCATAAAGGTAACATTCTTGCAATGGGATGAGATATAAGAGATTACCGCATCGGTAAATTCCTGCCAGCCAAGTCTGCTGTGCGATGCGGCCTCTCCGGCACGGACAGTCAGGATGGCGTTGAGCAAGAGGACTCCCTGCCTGGCCCAGTTCTCGAGGTTGGGGCGGCCGCTCATCTTGATTCCGAGGTCGTTTTCAATCTCTTTGAATATGTTCACGAGGGAAGGAGGTGCAGGCACACCGTCAGGTACCGAGAAAGAAAGCCCCATGGCCTGGCCCGGATTATGGTATGGATCCTGTCCAAGTATGACCACCTTTACCTTGTCAACAGGCGTCAGGTCAAAAGCCCTGAAAATCAAGCTTCCGGGAGGATAAATCTTCCTTCCGGCATCCTTTTCCGCATGGAGGGTCCCGACGAGGGTGGAGAAATACGGTTTCTCGAACTCGCCTGCAAGAGCCTCCTTCCAGCTTTTTTCAATCCTGACGTCCATCTTTTCAAATTCAGTCGGTGAAAATGGCCTCCATTACATCACCGATATTCTTGACATACACAAAATCAAGGCCTTTGACGTATATATCCTTGATGTCTTCTATATCTTTGCGGTTATCCTCACTGATGACGATGGTGGAGACTCCCGCCCTTTTCGCGGCAAGTATCTTCTCCTTGATGCCTCCGACAGGCAGCACCCTGCCGCGGAGAGTCATCTCGCCGGTCATCGCCACCCCGCTGCGAACCTTCTCCTTGCGGAGTGCAGATACCATGGAACTGACCATCGTTATTCCGGCAGAAGGACCGTCCTTTGGCACGGCTCCCTCTGGGACATGGACATGGATGTCCTTTTTCTCAAACTCTGCAGAAGTCATCTTCGCAAGTTCCGGATGGGCCTTGATGTACTGATATGCGATGGTTGCGGACTCTTTCATCACGTCTCCCAGGTTACCAGTCATCGTCTGGACTCCTTTCCCGTCGCTGACCGAACTTTCTACGAAAAGGATCTCCCCACCCATTTCGGTCCAGGCCAGGCCGGTCACCACTCCAGGAGCCTCATTCCCCTTCTGCACGTCATGATAGGTTGTCGGAAGGCCGAGATACTCCTTGAGATGTTCTTTCTTGATGACGGCAGGATACTCCTGGCCGAGGGCTATCTTCTTCGCCGTGACACGGGCGATCTTGGCGATCTGCTTCTCAAGGCCGCGCACTCCTGATTCCCTGGTATATTCGCTGATGATCTCCGCAAGGGCGGTCTTGTCGATCCGAAGCTGTCTGCGGTTCATTCCATGCTCTTCAAGCTGCTTGGGGACCAAATACTTACGGGCGATCTGCATCTTTTCCTCGGCAAGGTATCCGGTGACGTTGATAAGTTCCATCCTGTCCAGGAGGGCCGGCTGGACACCGTTCAGGGTATTCGCAGTCGTCATGAAGAGGACATTGGACAGATCGTAGTCCAGGTCGAGATAGTTGTCATGGAAAGTTGAATTCTGCTCCGGGTCAAGCACTTCCAGCAAAGCGGACGAAGGGTCACCCCTGAAATCGTTGCTGAGTTTGTCAATCTCGTCGAGGACGATTACGGGATTGGAGGTGCCCGCCCTCTGTATGCCATTCAGGATTCGCCCGGGCAGGGCGCCCACATAGGTCTTGCGATGCCCCCTTATCTCGGCCTCATCATGCATTCCGCCGAGTGAAATGCGGACATATTTCCTCCCAAGGGCCCGCGCCACGGATTTGCCAAGGCTGGTCTTTCCCACGCCCGGAGGGCCATAGAGGCAGAGGATCGGAGACTTCATGTTCCCCTTCAGCTTGAGGACCGAAAGGTATTCAATGATACGGTCTTTGACATTCTCAAGACCGAAGTGGTCATGATCCAGGACCTTCTGTGCATGGGACAGGTCGAGGTTGTCCTTCGACATGGTGTTCCATGGCAGGTCGAGCATAAACTCAAGATATGTGTACTGGACGCTGTAGTCCGGGGAACTGGGATTGAATTTTTCCAGTTTGGCCACTTCTTTTTCAAAAGCCTTGGCCACGGCCTCGGGCCAGTCTTTTTCCTTGGCTCGGGCACGAAGCTTCGCCAGGTCTTCCTCATCATCGATGCCGAGTTCCTCCTGGATCGTCTTCAGCTGGTTGTTGAGATAGTATTCCCTCTGCTGCTGGTCGATCTCGCTGCGGACCTTCTGGTTGATGTCCTGCTTGATTTTCAGGAGCTGTACCTGGGTGTCCAGGAGGGACAGGAGTTTAAGGGCCCTGGTCTCGATGTCGTCATACCGCAGCAGATCCGCTTTCTCGTTGAAGTTGTCCACCTCCACCGTGGTGGCGATGAAATTCACCAGGAACGGGAGGTTGTCTATGGTCTTGAGCGCGCCGATCGCCTCCTTGGGGGCGAAGGCGGCCGACTTGATTATGTTGATGGCGTTGTCCTTCAAGGATTCGGACAACATGCGTATGTTGTTCTCGTCGGAAACCGGCGGTATGTCTTCACGATATGATACGCGGGCCGTGACATAGGGCTCGTACGAGACGACGGACTCAAGGGAGAAACGCTTGAACGCCTGGAGGATGGCCGTAACGGTGCCGTCAGGCATCTCCAGGACCTTCACCACCCTGGCGCAGGTGCCGTAGTCGAAAAGGTCCTTGCGCTTTGGATCCTCCACGGAAACGTCGTTCTGGGGAACGGCTCCAATGATGGAATCCCCCTTCTCCACGTCGCGGATCAGCCGGATGGACTTCTCGCGTCCTACAGTGATGGGGAAGATGGTGGACGGGAAAATCACCGCGTTTCTCAACGTCAGTATAGGCAATGTATCAGGAAGGTCGACAGGCTCGGTTTTGAGAGGGCCGTCGCCTTCGAGTACAGGAATGATGCTCACTTCCGCACCGGATGGCATCAGGTATTCTTTCAAATCAGTCATTTCGGGCAAATATAACTACAATTCCCCTAACTGACCAAATCTGACATTATGTCAGGACCGGCCGGCAAAAAGGGGGTAAATACGTATTCAGTCAATCTCCATGCCACAAAAAAGGGTGATATGATTTTGAATATTAAAAAAATAAACCTAAATTTGCGACCGGAATACAGGTCACGCTGTATTAAAATAGCGATTATTCCATTAACATAAATCATTAGTTTTTCTATTATGACAAAGGCTGAAATTGTAAATGAAGTTGCAAAAGCAACTGGTATTGAGAAAGTGACCGCACAGAGCGTTATCGAGGCTTTCATGGAAAGCGTCAAGAATTCCGTCATCAAAGAGGAGCCTGTGTATCTGCGTGGGTTTGGCAGCTTCATCATCAAGCACAGGGCCCAGAAAGCAGCCCGCAACATTACCAAGAAGACCACTATGGTAATCCCTGCACACAACATCCCTGCTTTCAAGCCTGCCAAAGTTTTCGTCAATGCCGTAAAGGAGGCTAAATAAAAAAAAATTGTTTAACTATGCCAAGCGGAAAAAAGAGAAAGAGACATAAAATGGCAACGCACAAGCGTAAAAAGCGCTTGCGCAAGAACAGGCACAAGAAGAAGTAGCTTCCGATTGTCTGCCATTTTAGCAGTCTTCCAAAGTTGAAGAGGTTGGCCGGAAGTCGTTCGTCCAACCTCTTTTATTATGTTCACCATTGGAATTCCAGATGGAATCAGAAATCACTGAGAAGGCAAAGGAACTCATTGTAGACGTCTCTCCCTCCCAGGTCAACATCGCATTGATGGAAGACCACAGGTTGATAGAGCTCAACAAGGAGTCCAGCAAAGGGCACGCATTTACCGCAGGTGATGTGTTCATGGGCAAGGTCAAAAAGATCATGCCCGCCCTGAACGCGGCCTTCGTGGATATCGGAGACGAGAAAGAGGGGTTCGTCCATTACATGGACCTGGGACTCTATTATCGCGCCTACGATGAATTCGTTCGCAAGAGCAATCAGAATTCCGACCTTCACCAGCTCTACTCGAAGATAAAGCTCGGCGTCCCCCTCGAAAAGGAAGGACGTATCGAGAGTGTCCTCAAGCCTGGCGACATGATGGTCGTACAGATTGTCAAAGAACCGATTTCCACAAAAGGATCGCGGCTTACCGCAGAAATTTCACTGGCAGGACGCAACATCGTACTGCTCCCCTTCGCCGAGAAGGTGAGCATTTCCCAGAAAATCTCTTCAAAAGAAGAGAAAAAAAGGCTGGAGACTCTCGTCAAGAGTATCCTTCCCAAAAACTACGGCGCCATCATCAGGACGGCGGCGGAGGGCAAGAACGCAGCCATACTGGTTGCAGAGCTCAAGTCCCTCATAGAGAAATGGGAAGGTTCATGGAACAAAATCGCCTCTAAAAAGGTTATCCAGCCACTGTTTACGGAATACAGCAAGACAACCACGATCCTCAGGGACCTGCTGAATGAATCGTTCTCCGCAATCTATGTGAACGATGAGAAGGTCTGCGAGGAAGTAAGGAAGTACATCTCGCTGATTTCCCCCGATCAGGAGAAAATAGTCAGGCACTACACCGACAACAAGCCGATCTTCGATCACTTCGAGGTCAACAGGCAGATAAAGAGTTCGTTCGGCAAGGTAGTGTCCATAAAGCAGGGTGCATATCTGGTCATCGAGACTACGGAGGCCCTGAACGTGATTGACGTAAACAGCGGCATAAGGGCGAAAACAAACGACCAGGAACAGAACACCTATGAGGTCAACCGCTATGCTGCCGAGGAGATTGCCAGGCAGTTGAGACTGAGGGATATGGGGGGTATCGTTATTGTCGATTTCATCGACATGGAAACAAACGAGCACCGCAACGCCCTCTACAAATACATGGTTGAGCTCATGGAGAACGACAGGGCCAAGCACAATGTGCTGCCTCTCACCAAGTTCGGCCTGATGCAGATTAC
>CACXFP010000040.1 GCA_902766985.1 uncultured Bacteroidia bacterium
AAAAAAAGCCCTGCAAAGATTATCTGCAGGGCTTCAAGAGCGGAAAACGAGACTCGAACTCGCGACCCCGACCTTGGCAAGGTCGTGCTCTACCAACTGAGCTATTTCCGCGGGACTGCAAATGTACTACAAAAATTTTTATCACCAAAATTTTTTTCACTTCGATTAGAAAAACCGTCCCCGGGACATCAGGCAGAGGATGGCGCCGGGGACGGAGTAAATTGCAGAGCGCGTAGCCGCTACACTTCCAGGCTGTAGCCGGAACGGTAGTCGTAGTGCATCAGTTTAGTGGCCTCGGGATCGTTCATGAATTTCTGGACGATAGGGTTCCAGACTACGGGACGGCCGAGTTCCATGGCGATATTGCCGAGGTTGCAGACGGTGCAGGAGCTGTGGCCCACCTCGACGGGAACGTTGGGATCGATCCGGGACCTGACGGACTCGATGAAGGTGCGGTGGTGTCCGACCTTGGTCTCGTAGGGCACGTTGCCGTCATCCTGGGCGGAACGCATGTCCCAGCGCTTGTCGGAAGCCTCGAAGATGCCGCGGCATACCCTGATGTATCCCTTGTCGCCATATATCTTCACGCCGGGAGTGCCGTCGTCGAAGGGTTCTTCGGTGACCTCGATGCCGTTGTCATATTTGTAGGTCAGATGGTCGTAGAAGCTGTATCCGGGAGGGATAATGTCCACAGGACCGCCCAGGTCCTTGCCGATGGCCCATTGGGCGATGTCGAACATGTGGGCGCCCCAGTCGGTCATAAGGCCGCCGCCGGTGACCTTGTACCACCTCCATGCCCCCCAGAGCTGCTCGTTCTGGGTGGGGGTGATGACAGGGTCGAGGTCCGAGTGGTAGCGGACCGTAGTGGGAAGGGGACCGAGCCATTTGTCCCAGTTGAGGCCTGCGGGAATGTCCATGGGAGGCAGGTTGTTGGGGGCGGGGGCGCCGGTGACGCGATTAACGTCGTTGCGGCCGACATAGACCTTGATCTTACGGATCTTGCCAAGTTCCCCTTCGCGGGCGAGGGTGGCAGCATGGATGAATTCAGCGCTGGAGCGCTGCTGGCTGCCCACCTGGAGGATGCGGTTGTATTTGCGGACGGCCTTGACCAGCTGCTGGCCCTCGTATATGGTAAGAGTCAGGGGCTTTTCGAGATATATGTCCTTTCCGGCCTTGCAGGCGGCGATGGCGATCAAGGCATGCTGGTGGTCGGGGGTGGCTATAACCACCGCGTCAATGTCCGGCCTGGCAAGGACATCCTGATAATCTTCATAAACATCGACCCTGACCTTCTTGACTCCTTTCTTCGTGTAGTAATCGGTGACCCGGCGGACGAAACGGTCCCTTTTGATGTCGTACACGTCGCATCCGGCCACCACCTGCACATCGTCCATGGTGATGAAGCCGTTCAGGAGGTTCATGGCCTGCTGCCCGAGGCCTATGAATCCGAGGGTAATCTTGTCATTTGCGGATTTTTTCGTCACCGGGGCCTTGGCTGAGGCCGTTATTCCGGAGATGGAGGAGGGAAGGATGAGTCCGGCCGCTCCGAGGGCCGAAGTCCTGAGGAAATCTCTTCTTTGCATGGTTGTTGGTTAGTTTGTGGTTCTGCGAATATACCCAATTATTTCGATTAAGACAAGCGCAGACAATCCCTCCCGTAAATATTCTGCTAATAAAATAATTTATATATTTGTATCTGTACTTTAAACCAAGACCTCTGCCTATGGGCAAGCTATACGATACTCTAATGAAGGATTACCGCCTCCGGGAGGGGCTGAACGCCTGCATAAACTGCGGGACCTGCACAGCCGTCTGTCCGGCAGCCGAATTCTACAGATACGATCCCAGACGGATCGTGGACATCGTGCAGAGCGGTGACGACGAAAAGATCGAGGAACTCCTCAAAGGCGATACCATCTGGTACTGCGGCGAATGCATGAGCTGCCTGACCCGCTGCCCGAGAAAGAACGCCCCGGGCCTGGTAATCATGGCCCTGAGGTCCCTTTCCATCGACCTCGGTTATTTCATCGAATCGGAAAAAGGCCGCCAGCAATATCTCCTTTCGAGGGATATCTGCGGCAATGTCCTCAACTACGGATACTGCGTCTATCCCCGCAAATTCGACTACAAATCCCATCCCGAGGCCGGAAAGGTCTGGGAGTGGGAAGAGCAGCATCTCGAAGAGGTGTATGAACGGCTCGGGGCGAACCTCGAAGGCAGCGGCCCCGGCGCCCTCAGGAAGATTCCCGACGAAGACCTCGCACAGCTGAAGAAGATCTTCGACCTCACCGGGGCTACGAAAAGGATGGAGACGGTGCGGGAAGCCGGCCGCAGGAAAGCCGAAGAACTCGGACTCACCGAGGAGGAGTTCTCCGCCATGCTCTACGAACAGTCCAGTCCCCGCCACCTGAACAGGAAATAACCTGTCACGCGCAAGAGAAACCATCATTCTACTGATCACAAGACAGCGAAATGATCTACGAAGGAAAACAGAAAATCTGGTCCGATTACCAGAAAGAGATACCGGACGACCACTACTACTACGTCCGCAGCTGCATCCGGCAGACCTTCTTCCCCGCGTCGGAGGCGGCTCTGCTCAACATCACCCGGAACATCCTTGGCCGCGACGTGTTCGAAAACGAGCACCACACCACCTGCGGCGGAATCGCCTACCACTCGGATACCATTCCCCAGGAAACGATCATGACGATCGTGGCCAGGCAGTTCGCCCTGATGAAAAAACACGGGTATGAAAACTATGTCTGTTCCTGCATCACCTCTTTCGGAATATACATTGAAATCCTCGAGACCTGGAGGAATTTCCCGGAGCTGGAGGCCAAGATCGCCGACAACCTCAAAAAGACCTGCAACCTGGAATTCGCCAAACCGAAGTTCGTGGTCCACACCAGCGACCTGATCTACAAGCTCAGGGAGGAAATCGCCGCCAAGGCAAAGTACAAACTTGTGAATGTTAAGACCGGACAGCCCCTCAGGGTGGTGGAGCACATCGGCTGCCACTATGCCAAGATGTTCCCGTCTAAAGGGGTCGGAGGGGCCGAATACCCCTATGTCCTCGCCGGGATGATCGAGTCGTGGGGAGGGGAAATCGTGGACTATCCGGAGAGGCGCCATTGCTGCGGATTCGGGTTCAGGCAGTATTTCATCAAGGCCAACAGGGGTTATTCCCTTTCCAATACCCATAAGAAATTCGAGAGCATGGAGCCCTATGAGCCGGATTTCATCATCACCAACTGCCCCGGCTGCGCCTATTTCATGGACCGCTGGCAGTATGTGATAGCAGAATCCCAGGGCAAAACCTACGGAGAAAACGGGCACGGTATTCCCGTCCTCACCTATGAAGAGGTCGCCGGCCTGGTACTGGGATTCAATCCTTGGGACCTCGGCCTGCAGACCCATCAGGTGTACGTGGAACCCCTGCTGGACAAGCTGGGAATCCCCTACGAACCGGCAAAGAAATTCCTCGGGGCGAAAGGCCAGGATATCGGATGCCCCGCCCTCCCCTCTTGTCTAAAAGTATAGTGATATGGCAAAGAATATCATCGTGATTGGCGGAGGTCCCGCCGGATTGGAAGCCTCCGCGAGGCTTGACGCCCTGGGATACAATGTGTTCCTGGTGGAGAAAGAAACCCGGCTCGGCGGCCATCTTGCCCGCTGGGACAGGCTTTTCCCCGAAGGGGTTCCCGCCGCTCCCGTCCTTGAAAAACTCGTCTCCGGCACGGGGAACACCAAGGTTATGCTTGAGTCGGAGGTCCTTAGCCTCAGCAGATTGGGCAAATCCTTCAGGATTTCGCTCACCTCCGGGGTCAGTGTAATCGCCGATGCCGTGCTGATGACGACGGGGTTCGATCTCTTCGACGCGTCAAAGAAGGAGGAGTATGGATATGGGATCTACGACCATGTGGTGACGAACGCCGACATCGAGGGGTATTTCCGCACCGGGAAAGATCCCAGGATCGGCAGTCCGGAAAGGATCGGGCTGGTACACTGCGTGGGTTCGAGGGATGAGAAGGCAGGATGCCGCAATTGCTCCAAAGTGTGCTGCGCCACCGCCGTAAAGCAGGCCTGTGAACTCAAGGCAAAGTTCCCTTCTGCGACGGTGTACTGCTTCTACATGGACCTCAGGATGTTCGGCCGCGGATATGAGGACCTGTACCTCAAAGCGCAGAAAGAATATGGGATCAGGTTCATAAGGGGCAGGGTGTCAGAGGTCTCTGAGAAGATAGACAAGACCCTTCAGGTCAAGGCGGAAGACACCCTTTCCAGCACCCCGCTGAAGGTCTCCCTGGACCTTCTCGTGCTGATGGCCGGCATGCGTCCTTCCGAGGCTGGCGCCAAGGTCGGAAAAATGATCCGCCTGGGCACCGGCGATGACGGATATTTCAACACCTCCGACGGCTTCACCGGCATGCAGGCCACCTCCGTCCCCGGGCTGTTCGTCGCTGGCGCCTCCACAGGGCCCAAGACCCTCCCCGACACCCTCTCAGAAGCCAGGGCCGCCTCCGCACTTATCCACGAATACCTCCGGGAGTCATGATGGATTTCGGATTCTATCTCACCCCAAGTTCCACCATCGAACTAGACAAGGTGGACAGAAAGGCCGTGGATGACCTTGCCAGGGCCGATTCCGGTTTCCGCACATGCATCGCCTGCGGAAGCTGCACAGCCTCCTGCACGGCCGGAGTCTTTGCTGAGACCAGCGTCCGCCGGGCCATCCTCTCGGTCCTCAACGGCCGGGACGAAAAGGCCATGGACCTCCTCTCCTCATGCATGCTCTGCGGCAAATGCATGATGGTCTGCCCCAGGGGAATCAACACAAGACATCTTATCCTCTCCCTCCAAAAATACTATAACGGAAAATGACACCCTTCCACATATTGCAGGTAGCTCCCGAGGTAATCGACAGGGTCCCCGGGGCTTACGCCCATTTCGTCCTGCCTTTCTGCGTTGGGATCGTTTTCTGCATCTGCTGGCTCGGTGTCGGCCTGGTGAGGGTTCTGGCCAACCTGAGTTCTTCCGACAGGAAGGCGCTCCTGCTTTCCCTGATCAACCCCAAGACCCTCTGGAAAGACATCAAGGACATTTTCTGCGACTGTCTCCTCCACCTTAAAATCTGGCAGAGGAAGCCCCTGCTGGGCTACATGCACAGCGCCATCGCCTTCGGCTGGTTCCTGATCATAATCCTCGGGCACCTCGAAGTATGGCTCTTCGCCCCAAGGCATCTCTACCTCGACAACGGAGCCCTCTTCTACCCCATCTTCTACAGGTATTTCATCTGGGTCAATCCGGAACATACCACCCTGCGTGGATCGCTCTTTTTCTTCCTCATGGACCTCTGCCTGCTGTATATCCTCTCCGGAATCGGCCTGGCCATATTCAAGAGGTTCCGCTCCAGGCTCCTTGGCATGAAACACACCACCAAGCCGTCCCTGATGGACAGGGTGGCCCTCTTCTCCCTCTGGGGAATCTTTCCCCTGAGGCTGCTGGCGGAGAGTTTCACGGCTGACCTTGCCGGAGGAAGCTTCCTTACATTACCTGCGAATGCCCTGCTGAGGTTCCTGTTCGGCAACAACCTGTATTACCTGCCCTGGTGGTGGGCCTATTCGGTCTGCCTCGGACTATTCTTCGTGAGCCTGCCTTTCTCCAGGTATATGCACATCCTCACAGAACCGCTGCTGATACTGCTGAGAAACGCCGGTATCAAGGTGCGGCATCCGAGGAAAGGGTATGCCGAGGCGGAGATTTACGCCTGCTCCAGCTGCGGACTTTGCATTGACGCCTGCCCGATGAATGTGCAGAAAAAGAACCTCCGGTTCTCGTCGGTATATTTCATCCGGTTCCTCAGAAGGCATAACGAAAAGAAAATAAACCGTATTGCCGACAAATGCCTTCAGTGCGGCAAGTGCCTGGCCCTCTGCCCCGTGGGGGTGGATTCGCCGGCTATCCGCCGACGCCAGAGGGCTGCTTATAACGACGTCCTGCCCTTTGACTACTCCCCGCTCAAGGCCCCTGCGCCGCAGGGCGCCGTTCCCGGGAAGGTGATGTATTTTGCCGGATGCATGTCCCACCTTACGCCAAGGATCATCAAGGCCGTGCTGGAAGTGTTCCGGGAAGCCGGAGAAGACTTTGTCTTTGCCGACGAGAACGGCGGGCTGTGCTGCGGAAGGCCGCTTCTGCTTGCCGGAAAGGACCGGGCCGCAAAGACTGTCATCGAGGCCAACAGGAAGATGATAATGGAATCCGGCTGCTCCACACTTGTTCTGTCCTGCCCGATCTGCCTCAAGGTGTTCAAAGAGGAATACAAGCTGCAAGGAATTGAGGTTCTTCACTATACGGAATACATGGATAGGCTCGTCGCCCAGGAGCGGCTGACCCTAAAGAAAGGGGAGGGCTCGTACGTCTATCACGATCCGTGCGAACTTGGAAGGGGATGCGGAATCTACGATGCTCCTCGCCGTCTTGTCGGCTCCGTGGGAGAACTCCGCAAGGCGGAAAAGGAAGGCGACGAAAGCGTATGCTGCGGAGGAAGCCTCGGTAGCCTGACACTAAGTTATGAAGACAGGAAAAAGATCACTGCCGGAGCGCTGGACAACCTCCTTGCAAACCACCCGGACCGCATCGTCACCGCCTGCCCTCTCTGCCTCAAGACCTTCTCCGACGCCTCGTCCGACGTTCCCGTAGTGGACATCGCCGAACTCGTCGCAGATTCAATTACCCGAACCTGATCAGTCGCCGATAAGATCCTGCAGCAACCGGTCCAGAAGAGATTCCGCATATCCTGCCTGGATCTTGCAGATTGTCCCGGCGGGATTTATTACGACGAAGGTGGGGATTCCAGGGGTGCCGAACATACGCAGGCAAACAGACTCTCCCAAAGGATCGTTCCAGTTGTTCCAGGTTATTCCATGCTCTTTCGAGGCCTCCTTCCAAACGGCTTCGGTATCCACGCTTATGCTGACTACTTCCAGTTTTTCCGAATACTTTTCGGCGATCCTTGTCAATTCAGGGATAGATTGGATGCAAGGGGCGCACCCGCGGCTCCAGAAATCTGCCAGAACCCATTTTCCCGACATCTCCGAAAGCCGCCTTCTCCCTCCGGAGGCATCCCTGTAGAAATACTCAGGCACAGTATCTCCCTCCCGCACACGGCTGACCTTTTCAAGAAGACTGGAAATCTCACGCCCCGCATCAGAAGCCTTCTGCTCCTCTGACAGCCGTTCATATATCTGCCAGGCTGCCTCGCGATTCTCTTCGTCACCCATTGAAACACCGCCAGCGATGGACTGCAATTCCTTGAGGGCATAACGGCCGATTTCCTCTTCCATAAGAATATCAATACTCTGCCTGGTCAGCCTGCCGGTAATGGTATGCATGGAATCCAAATCTTCCTTCATGACCTTCCGCAAGGAATTCCTCGTTGTTTCCGTTGTGTCCGAACCATAAAACATGGCGTAGACGGCAGCGTTGCGGTGGGCGCTGATGTCCTGAAAATCCATCCAGTCTCTTGCGGACATCCTTTCAAGGAATCTTCCGCGAAGTTTCTGATCCCTGACCGGACTCTTGATCGTAGCATTGTACAGATAGCGTCCTTCGCCGGAAACACGGACTCTCACCCCTGGTTCAAGATATAGTTCCGGACCGTTGCACAAAGGTGTCGGATATGCTCCGGAAACCTTCATCAACTGAATGATATAATATTTGTCCGACTGAACCGAATCTATGCAGAACTGGAATTTACCATCTTTCAACGTATCCGTCATAACGCCTTTACCGGAGTTCCCGTCAATAAGGAACAGGACGGCCTCGACCGTGTCAGATGGGTTTATCCCGGAAGCCACCCCTGTTATTATGGCACCATTTTCAGGCACTGGCGACCCGCAGGAGAAGACTGCGAAGGCACAAGCAGCAACTAAAATGGATTTCAGCATTTTCATACTTGACATTTTTATTCTTGACAAAAATACTTGATTTGTTTATTTCGCACAAAAGAATGCATTTCTGGTGAGGAGATGCCAAGCCGTCCGTGGGGATCGCCGGACTGACTTCCGTTTACCTTATCACCAAGGTTCGGCCGGTGTCTTCAAGGGGAAGGATGACGGGATGGGAATGGCCGCTGTTCGGCTGATGGAACACGATCTTGAGATTTCCTTCGAAATCCCGGAACACCATCGGGTGTCCTCCGTCGGCCTCGAAGATCGGCTCAGGGTCGCAGGTCCAGGGACCGGCAATCTTTCCGGAAACGGACCTGGAAATGGCCACGCAGTACTTTCCGTTTTTGAACGAGGACCAAAGAATCAGCAGTTGTCCGTCCTTTGTCTTGTAAACGAAGTTCCCGTCGGAAACGTAGGCCGGCGATGAAGACCCGTCAGGATTTTTCCACTGTTTTACAGGAGAGCACCAGGGAGCCTGGGAGGCGGTAAACAGCGTGCGGGGCTCCCCGTCCGGACCGGAAAGGTCTTTTTTCAGGGGCATGAGCTCGAAGGAACCGTCCAGCACCTGCACCCATTCGTGGCAGAAAACCATGTATGGCACCCCGTCTTCAACCCAAAGGGTGCCGTCCAGGGCCATGAAGTCTTTAGGCGTAGTCAGTTCTTTTCCAAGGGGAAGGAAGGGTCCGTCCAGGGACTTCGAACGGAAAACCTGGGTGCCCCTGTATGTGAAGTCCGGCCAGTCGTGGACGGATTCCGCCCATTTGCGGTCGGTATTCAAGGTGGCGAAAATATACCAGTTCCCATTGTAGCTATGGACCTCAGGGGCCCAGACCGCCCCGGTGATGAAATTGTCCGCCGGAACAGTAAAAACCCGGGAAGGCCCTTTCCAGAGTTTCAGGTCCTTGCTTTTGAACGCTTCCACTCCGCCAAGCCCTTCGTCAGTTGTCGAGGACCGGAAAAGATAATATGTCCCGGTGGCCTTGTCCGCCACGATAAAGGGGTCCCTGCAGTAGATGCTGTCAGTAGGTATCCCCGCCTCCTCAGCACCTGCGGAACTTCCGCCGTTCTTGCAGGAAACCACCACGGCAAGCATCGCCGCAAAAATTAACGGTAGCCTTTTCATTGTAAGGGAATCAACGTTTTTCACTTGAAAGGGAGTAAGGGAGGTCGGAAGGGGCCGGGACCGACTTTTTCTTAGGCCGGGCGGTCATGTCGAATTCCAGGACTCCGCCACCCAGGATGTCTTCCCTTGTCAGGAACCTGCGACTCA
>CACXFP010000041.1 GCA_902766985.1 uncultured Bacteroidia bacterium
GACCTTCGGAACGGGAATGTACGGCTCGAGTTTCTCGGCCACGCCGACGGGACCGGATCCGGGACCGCCTCCGCCATGAGGGGTGGAGAAGGTCTTGTGGAGGTTCAGGTGCATGATGTCGAAACCCATGTCTCCGGGACGCACGGTGCCGAGGAGGGGGTTCATGTTGGCCCCGTCGTAATAGAGCAGGCCTCCGCACCCGTGAACCAGGGCGGCTATCTCCCCTATCTCCTTCTCGAACAGTCCCAAGGTGTTCGGGTTAGTCATCATTATACCTGCGATAGTATTGTCCAACAATGGTTTGAGGTCATTCACATCAATCAGTCCTTCAGGTGTAGATTTCACCACAACTACCTCCAGTCCGCAGACTGCGGCGCTGGCGGGATTCGTGCCGTGGGCGCTGTCCGGGACAATCACGCGGGTACGTCCGAGGTCTCCCCTGGAAATGTGGTATTTCCTCATGATCATCAGGCCGGTGAGCTCGCCGTGCGCTCCCGCGCAGGGGTTGAAGGTGAACCTGTGCATTCCGGTTATGGCGCAAAGGGCCTTTTCGAGGTCATGGCAGAGCTCAAGAGCGCCCTGCACCGAGCAGGAAGGCTGGAGCGGATGGAGAGCCTGGAAACCCTTCATTCCGGCGATTTCCTCGTTGATCTTGGGGTTGTACTTCATAGTGCAGCTTCCAAGCGGATAGAAACCGGTGTCCACGCCTAAATTCATCTGGGAAAGGTTCGTGTAATGACGGACCACGTCAACCTCGCTGACCTGGGGAAGGATGGCGTCCGAAGAACGCCTGAGGCCGGAGGGGATATCGTCAGTGGAGGTCTCCCAGCTGCAGGAAGGAAGGGAATAACCAGTCCTCCCTTCATGGGAAAGTTCGAATATGAGTTTGTCGTAGTATTTCATGATCCTGTCCTCCTAAATCAACGATACGAGTTCATCAATCTCCTGCTTCGACCTCTTCTCGGTCACGCAGAAACTCACATATCCTTCCTCCGTCTCGAGGGCGGCGAAGAAGCCTCCGTCCAAGAACTTCTGCTGGAGTTCGGAGATCGGCACAAGCGGTTTCAGCACGAATTCCTTGAGGAAAGGCTGATGGAATACCTCTTCGAACTTCCCTGTTGCCAGGAGTTTGTCGTGGAGATAATGGGCTCCGCCATAAGAGAGGTCGTTCACCTTCTTCAGGCCCTCGGGGCCCATCAGGGAGAGATAGACCGTCACGAACAGGGCCATCAGGCTTTCGTTGGAGCAGATGTTACTGGTGGCTTTCTCGCGCCTGATATGCTGCTCGCGGGCCTGCAGGGTAAGGACGTAAGCCCTCTTTCCGTCGCGGTCCACGGTCTCACCGACAATACGTCCGGGGAGTTTTCTGAGATAGTCCTTCCGGCAGGCCATGAAACCGACGTAAGGGCCTCCGAAATTCAGGGGAATGCCGAGAGGCTGGCCGTCGCCTACAGCGATGTCCGCCCCCCATTCACCAGGAGTACGGATAACCGCGAGTGCGGAAGGGTCGCAGTATTCGACGAATACCCCGCCTTCTGCATGTACGGCATCGGCGAAGCCGGTGAAATCTTCGATGATTCCGTAGCGGTTAGTGCCAGGGGCGATGACACCTGCGACGTCACCGGTGGAGAGCTCGGCCTTAAGGGCCTCGAACGAGGTCCTTCCGTCTTCTGCGGGGAGGTAGCCGAGAGTCACCCCGTGATAGTATGCGTATGTCTCGACCGTACGGATCACATTCGGAAGGAGGGTCCTTGAAAGGAGGACGCGGCTTTTCTTCTTCGTGCAGGCGACGGACATCATCATGGCCTCGGCAGCCGCCGTGGGCCCGTCATACATCGAGGCGTTGCTGACATCCATCCCGGTGAGGTTGCATATCATGCTCTGGTACTCGAAGATATACCTGAGGGTGCCCTGGGATATCTCGCACTGGTACGGAGTGTATGCTGTGAGGAATTCGGAACGGGACGTGATGTAGGGAACCACGGAAGGGGTGTAGTGGTCATAGGCTCCTGCTCCTACGAATACCTTCAGGGGAACGTCCTTGCGATCGAGTTCCTCGAAGAAATCCCTCACCTGCTGCTCGCTCATGGCCTCAGGAAGGTCGTATTCCCCTTTGTAGAGGAAATCACGGGGGACGTCGGCGTACAGGTCATCCAGGGATTTGACCCCTATCCTGTCAAGCATCTGTCCCACGTCGGCCGGTGTGTGTGGGAAATAAGCGAATGTGCCCATCTTATCCAAGGAATTGCTCGTATGCCTCTGGTCCCATGAGGATGTCTACCTCGGAAGGGTCGCTCATCTTGACCTTGATGATCCAGCTGCCGTAAGGGTCTTCGTTGATGAGTTCGGGTTGGTCTTCGAGGGCGGAATTGACCTCGCACACCTCTCCCGTCACAGGGGAGATGAGGTCGCTGGAAGACTTCACGCTCTCTACGGCTCCGAAATCCTCTTCGGCATTCACCTCGTCACCGACCTCAGGGAGATCGACATAGGTGATATCACCAAGTTCGCTCTGGGCGAAATCAGAAATTCCGATGACGGCTACGCCGTCCTCAACCTTTACCCATTCGTGGGATTCACTGTAATGGAGACCTTCAATTACTTTGCTCATTTCTAAATGTTTATTAAGCGTTATTTAAATTATTTCTTATAGTTCGTCTGATAGAATCTCTTCTTTATTACCTTTCCCGGGAACACCTTCTTGCGGATGCGTATCCACAGAGGTGTGTCGAGCTTCGAATACTCCGCGTCGACAAGGGCGAAGCACAGGCTGCGGTCAAGGGAGATCGAATGATAGCCTGTAGTCACGACTCCTACCTGGGTGCCGTCCTCGAGTTCGACAGGATACGTGGCGCGGGGAATCGCCTTGTCGAATATCTCGATTCCGACAAGCTTCTTCTTGCAGGTCTTGTTCAGTTTCTGGTCCTCGACCACCGCCTTTCCAATGAACTCCTCTTTCTCGACCTTAACGAACATGCCCAGTCCGGCCTCGATGGGGGTAATATCGGCGCTGAGTTCGTCTCCGTAAAGGGGCAGGCCGGCTTCGAATCGCAGGGTGTCACGGCATCCGAGGCCGCATGGAGGGACACCGGCCTTGAGCAGCCTGTCCCAAATGTCTTTCGTGGCATCTATGCTTGCATACAGTTCAAAACCGTCCTCACCGGTGTATCCAGTGCGGCTGAGAAGCATCCTCTCCCCTTTCCATTCCGACTCGGCATAGGCGTAGAATTCAACCGAAGGGGCCATGGACAGACCAAGGACCTCAACGAGGGTTTTCTCCGCGGCAGGGCCCTGGACTGCTATCTGCCCCCATCTGTCGCTCTGGTTGTCCACATTGACATCGAACCCATCCTTATGGGAGATGATCCATCCGTAATCCTTGTCGATATTCGACGCATTCACCACAAGCAGGAAATGATCCGGCTCAAACTCCCTGTAAACGATGAGGTCGTCCACGACGCCTCCGTTGTCATATAGCATCATGCCGTAGATGGCGTGTCCGCTGGCAAGGCCGGTGACGTCGTTCGTGAAGATATGGTTCACGAATTTCTCCGCGTCAGGACCGCTGACAAAAATCTCTCCCATATGGGACACGTCGAACATGCCCACGGCGTTCCTCACGGCATTGTGCTCTTCCGTGATGGACGAGTACTGGATCGGCATCATGAAGCCTGCGAACGGGCTCATTTTGGCCCCGAGGGCCACGTGGCTGTCATACAGGCAGGTTTTCTTGAGTTGGTTGTCTTCCATATCGTATAATCGTATTTATTTGTCGTATAATCGTGTTTATTTGATTCTCCATTCCCAGGGATCCATCCTCGACTCCACCTCTTCCTGTACGCTATGGTCCAGATTGTAGAAGAGGTCCATCCCTATCTTCCCTTCGAGTTCATTCACCGTCATGGCGTAGGACGACAGGGCTTTCTTGCCGGCCTGGTTGGGGAAAATGAAGCCTATCGAAATGTATTTCCCTTCCTTTGTCCTGGCCAGAAGGGCCTTGAAGAAGGCGTCAGGCACCTTCACATTGTTCCGCCCTATCACTCCGTTCCTGTTTCCCTCCATGACGGGACCGCAGACTACCCATATCCTCTTGTAATACCTGGCTTCGTAACGCACCTGTTTCTCAAGGTCGTTCCAAAGCCCCATGTTGAGATTGTGGTTCTGGGGGCAGACGTTGGTAAGGTAGAAACACTCCTTCATGGCCTGGGAGCTCCATTTCATGTCTCCGGAGGGAGCCATGTGGCCCCTGTCCCAGCCCGAACCGACATAATCCCTGTCATAGGCCTGACGGCCCTTGACCAAGGGATCGGGAGAGAACTTCTCCTCCCTTTCAAAATCCCCGTAGAGCTCGGAGTCAAGCAGTTCGTATGCCACCCAGTTCGGAATCCTGTATCTGGAGTTGTAGGACAGGGTATACCCCATATGCTCCACAATCAGATTGTTGTCGGTGTCGAGAAGATATGGCAGTTCGAGCCTGGCCGCGGCCGGCCGGCCGGCCGGATCCTGCAGCATCTGGTCCGGGGGAAGGGTGTCGGCGGCGTAATTATCCCGAAGAATGGAGAAACCGTCCTTCCCGCCAGTAATGAGCAAGGCTATGACAGCCAGCGCGATAAGCGCGACGCCTGAGAGAACTGAATTCTTTTTGCCTGATGCCATGCCTTATAGCGCCAATCGGAAACCGAAAGAGGATTTAACAAAAAACGGAGGGATGAACGTCCTGTTGGAGACACGGCAGGCCTCCCAGCGGCTGGAACTGCTTCCACCTCTCATAACCTTATCGACGCCACTTTCCGGACCGGAAGGATCCATCTGACTCTCTGCTGAATAAGGTCCATACCAGTCCTGGCACCACTCCCATGCGTTCCCGCTCATGTCATAGATTCCGAGTTCATTGGGACGCTTGCCGCCCACCTTCTGCACCTTGCCGCCGGCCGAGTTGTCATAATAGACCGAAACGTCAGAGGACCTGTCGGCTCCGCTGAATGCAAAGCCCGCAGAACGTCTGCCTCCCCTGGCTGCATATTCCCATTCCGCCTCGGTAGGAAGACGGAATGACCTTCCTGTCAACCCATTCAGCCTGTGGATAAATTGCTGGCAATCGTACCAGGAGATATTTACGACAGGTTTGGAACCCTCCTCATTGTGATAAGGCAGGCTGCCCATGACGGCTTTCCACAGGTCGGCAGTCACCTCGTATTTCCCGATTTCAAAATCAGAGACCGTCACCTCATGCTCGGGCTTTTCATCCTTACCGGCATTTTTGACGTTCTGGGGAGTCTTGCCCATGCGGAAACTGCCTCCTTTGACTTGAACCATCTCGAATCCGACACCTCCGACCTCGAACCGTTCCTTTCCCGGAGCATCGAAAGAATGACTCTCCCGCCCATGGTCACCGAGGACAAGCGCCTGCAGGTCCTTTTCCGGCAGGGCTCCCCCAATCTCCTGGACGACATGGAATTCCACTCCGGATTTACCGACGGACTCCTGCACTCCTGACCTCTCCCTCCTTGTTCTCAGCAGCCTGGGACCTTTCCGGGAGGGGCCGGTAGGGTTTGTCATTACGGTATCGGCGTATTTCTCGACATAATAGTCGCGGCACAACTCCAGATTGTCTCCGGAAATTATTCCAAGGCCGTTCGCGTACTCCCACTGGGCCTCGGTCGGAAGACGGAAAGTCTTGCCTGCGAGTTTGGAAAGCCTGACCACGAAATCACTGGCAGCCTTGTATGAAACACGGCCGCCCATGGGCTTCTTCATCACGGCGGTCCACAATTCTTCACCGACGGGCAGAGAACTGATTGCGAATGTGTCCAGGACAACGAGATGGGGGACGGCGTCCTTAACCACCGCCCTCCTGTCCGCACTCAGCCCCATCGTAAATGCTCCGGCAGGGGCCACGTCCATTTCGAAGCTCACTCCGCCGACCGAGACGGTTGGTTCAAAAGAACCGACCTCCGTGTCCTGACGTCCGCACGAAACAAGAGCCGCCGC
This sequence comes from uncultured Bacteroidia bacterium, assembly GCA_902766985.1. Classification (GTDB taxonomy): domain Bacteria; phylum Bacteroidota; class Bacteroidia; order Bacteroidales; family UBA932; genus Cryptobacteroides. The sequence continues at coordinate 5,992 of CACXFP010000041.1, forward strand.
TGATGAAATCGCGGCGACAACGAGGATATGGATATAATTTTTCACCTGAAACCGAGACCAATCATTAAACCGAACAAAGATACTGTTTCTTTAGAAGATTATCAATAATCTCCCAAAGCTTGACATCGGTTTTCAGGTTTATTTCCGGGTCAACTCCCCCCTTGGATGCAGGCAGTCCTCCGCAGACGTCCACACCCGAAACCCGGCGCATCGAAAAGACGGTCTCCAGGACAGTCTCCAACTGATGGAGTGCCATCGTACCCTGGCTCCAGTCTGTTTTGTAAATTTCACAATCAAGAACATCCTTATCTATGGAAAGATAAATATCATTATCTAAAGTATCGAAAGAAATGATTTCCCGAACAATTCCTTCGAGTTTCTCCCCCGTAGAATCCCCGATTTCTTCCCTCGTAACAACCCGTACCCTACGGCCATATCCCGAGGTACATTCCTTCAACGAGCCGTCGATTCCGATTATGCCGACATTGCCGAGCATGTGATTACGGTCGAGCATGGTCTTGACCCAGTCCCCGCAACTGAGGATATCTCCCAACGCCGGTTCCTGCATGTCGGGATGGTTGTCCAGGAGAAGGAGGTCGAACGGGCGCCGGCTTTCTCCGGCTATTATGCAGGAAAGATAGTGGTAGTCTCCCGTGTCGATCCACCTCACCGGGTACGCAGTCTCCCCCATACCGGAAGGGAAGGCCACCTTCCGCAAAAGTCCCCTGATCCTCTCCTCGGAATCCGGATCGCAATAGCAGTTCGTACCCTCCAAAGAGGACAGGTCCAGCACTTCGGCACCGGTTTCCAAGGCAAAACGGGTCCCTGCACCCGAAAAATTCAGCAAAAGGGGTCTTGTAGGCATAATTATTTTATTTTCAACAAAAGAAACTATTTTGTTATAATAGATAACATTTTTGTTAACGAGATATTTACCCCTAAAACCCACTTGAAAGGGAAAAATTGAGGGCGGTAGGATGACCCTCCGCCCTCTGGTTTTCCGAACCGGAACAGACTAGTAGGTAACTACTCCGGGAAGGGTCTTCGCGATCTCGATCATCTTGGCAACTTCCTTCTCTACGGGCACCCTGCGGACAAGGTGTTTCGCCTCGTTGACCTCGAGAAGCTTTGCGGCGAGATTGTCGGCACGGCGGGTTGCGAGTTCCTTGACGGTGTCGACACCGGCAGCCTCGAGAAGTTCTGAGAACTGAGGGCCGATGCCGTTCACACGGAAGAGGTCGGCATGGTTGACCCACGTAAGGATGAGTTTGCCGGAAATGCCGGTGGACTCTTCAAGAGCCTTGCGGCCTGCGGGGGTCTTTCCTTTTTCAAGAAGCTGATCGACGGTAACGATGCCGGCGGCAACGAGTTTTTCTCCATAGACAGAGCCTACGCCTTCTATGTCGATAATTTTGTAAGACATGGTTGAATTGATTATTTGTGGTTAATAAAAGTTTCTTTCTTCCCAAAGATAGGGAAAAAGTTGAAAAACGCAAAATAATCAGAAAATTATCGACACTGTCCCACGATTGGCGGGAATCCTACCTAGAAGGGCGGAGACGCCTGTGGAGCGGACCGGGAAGCATCGAACGGAACCTGTCCATCTCTGCAGCGGGGACTATTATCTTCCTGAGCGAGGTGCAGTAGCCGAAGGCCTCCTCGCCTATGAATTCCAGACCGGCCGGAAGCGTAATCTCCGCCAGGGACCCGCAACTGAAAAAAGCCCCGGCCCCAAGGGCCTTGAGACCCTTGTTCAAGCGGACTTTCGAAAGCGAGGCGCAGTTGGAAAATGCGTCATCCCCTATTGCCACCATGGAGGACGGACATGCGACGGACCCCAGCTCCCAGCACTCGGCAAAGGCGGATTCTCCTATATAGAGCAGTCCGGCTGGCAGCCTTATGCTCCTCATCCATCCGCATTCCCTGAAAGACTCCTTCCCTATATGGGTAAGGCCTTCAGGAAGGAATATCTTTTCCAGATAGGACACCCTTTCATCCTCCGGGACCTCCTCCCCGATCCTGCGGTCGGACATATAGTCCTGGAAGGCGAACGCCCCGTCGCATATGACCTTAGTCCCCTGACGCACGGAAACCCTATCAGGAAAATTCTCTGCATCAAGGAGTTTGGTGCCATCACTTGAATAGCTGCATGAATATTCCCCGTCCCAGACGTCGGACATGAGGTCGGCCTTTGAAGCCCTGGTGTCGAGAGCGCAGACTTTCTTCCAGTCCATCTCAGAAATTCTTTACGTAGTCCAGGTCTTTCTTCAGGATGATCTTGGGATCCATGAGGGCGACTTTCTGGAAGAGCTTGAACTGGTTTATCTTTGAAAGATAGACTTTCCCCTCATGTTTGCCTTTACGCCACCATTTATAGAAACCGATGGGGTCGTTTTCAAAAGGGATACGGGCCACGATGTCGGAGGAAAAACCCGGGAAATCAATCAGGAGGTTAAGCCCCATGTACCTTTTGTAATAATCGGGATCGGCGTAACGAAGCTTGCTTTGGAGAGGGGTGACGACTTCGTATTGGTCAGCATGTAAAGTCTTCTCCCTCACTATCATACGATGGATTCTGACAGGGTCCTGATTGAGCCAGGCACCGACACGCAAAGTGACAGGACCGTCATCCGTGTCCAGCGTCAGGTAATCGGTGGAGAGATACGTCTTCTCCGAGTCCAATGGATATTGCTCCAGGATTTCCTCTGCCATAAACCAACATCAATTCGTGCAAATTTAAATAAAAAACTTCATTAAACCTAATTGCAATGGCATTTTTTAAGTTTTTTATTTAAAAAATCCCCAAGAAAAGGGGGCGCAGCCATATTTTCGGAGCGCAGCGACCAGCCGTCTTCTGACGGCCGGCCGAAAGGCCGCAGTATCCCCCTGAAAGGGGGTGCAGGGGGGTTAAGAAAAAGTCCAGGCCGGGTGTATTCCGGCCTGGACTGGTGGTGCTGGCAGGAGTTGAACCGGCGACACATGGATTTTCAGTCCATTGCTCTACCACCTGAGCTACAGCACCATTTCGGGAGTGCAAATATAGATATTTTTTCTGACCCGACAAACTTTTCCTCGATTTTTTTCCCAAATTGACTAAATTCGCATCGTGGACATCGGTAAAACCTACATATTCGTAATCCTTCCCCTGCGGCTTTCGTGGGAGCCCTGCTATATCGCTCCACAAGGAACAGCCACAGGCGACCGTGTAAAGGTGGTTTTCGCCGGAAAGGAATATATCGGAGTTGTCAGCGGGACAGGGGTGGAACCGCCGGCGCAGGCGAAAAAGATATCGGAGATCCTGTCGGTTGAGAAAGACATGGACCGGATCGGAGAGAATGAAATCGCCTTCTGGAGGCAGATGGCGTCTTATTATCTATGCAGCGTCGGAGAGGTGTACAAGGCAGCATACCCTTCGGTCAAGATGGAAGCCTCCGCGCAGGAATCGGCACGGAGGAAGATTGAAAGGCTGAAAGCCGGGCTGGCAAAGCTGGAAGGCCTTATTCCCAGGGCCAGGTCCGCCAAGGGACGCTATGAACAGGAGGCCGCCGCCCTGAGGAAAGAAATCCTGTCTTTGGAAGACGGTCCCACGCAGTCCCCTGGCCCCATCGGCAATCCGGCACGTCTCTCCCCCGCCCAGCAGAAGGCCCGCAATTTGATTCAGGAGGCTTTCGGCAAGGGTTCCACAGTCCTTCTTTCCGGAGTTACCGGTTCCGGGAAGACGGAAATCTATGTTTCTCTCGCCATAAACGCCTTGAACTCAGGAGGCAATGTCCTGTATCTGGTCCCAGAGATAGCCCTCAGCCGCCAGATGGAAGAACGCATGGCGGGCATATTCGGTCCGTATCTGAGGGTCTTCCATTCCGGAGTGAGCCCGACGGCAAAACGGGAAGTTGCAGGATTCATCCGCAGCAGCAGGTATATCCTCCTCGGAACGAGGTCCTCCATTTTCCTCCCCCATGACAATCTCTCCCTGATTATAGTCGATGAGGAGCAGGACACATCCTACAAGCAGGACTCCCCCGCTCCGAGGTATAATGCCAGGGATGCGGCCGTGATGCTTGCCCGCCTGCACGGGGCCTCGGTCTTGCTTGGTTCAGCCACCCCGTCCTTCGAGTCACTATACAACTGCAGGAACGGGAAATACTCTCTCGTAACCCTCGGGGAAAGGTTCCACGGGGCGCCGGATTCCGATATCATGGTTATCGACACCATCAGCGAGCGGCGGAAAAACGGAATGGTGGGTAGTTTCTCACGGAAACTGATCGACGCGATCAGGAAAAGGCTCGACAGGGGCGAACAAGTGATGATCCTGCGTTCCAGGAGGTCCTGGGCGCCTGCAGTCCAATGCTCCGAATGCGGAAAAATCATCCGTTGCCCCCATTGCAACATTCCCCTGAGCCTCCACAAGGGTTCTCCGGAAGACAGGCTTCTCTGCCATTACTGCGGCCACGCATCACCCCTTCCCGCATCATGCCCGGACTGCGGCGGGCCCCTCATCCCACTTGGAAGCGGCACCCAGAGAATTGAGGAAGAGGCTTCCGCTCTGTTCCCTGACGCAGTCGTGGCCAGGCTTGACAGCGATTCCGCCCAGGACCGCGAATATATGAAACGGACCATCGACGGTTTCTCCGATGGAAGCATCAATATCCTTGTGGGCACCCAGATGGTTGCGAAGGGCTTCGACTTCAGCGGACTCACCCTGGTTGCGGTGCTGCAGGCCGACGTCCTCCTGGGCCAGCAGGATTTCAGGGCCGACGAAAGAGCCGTCCAGCTTCTCGGGCAGTTCCGCGGAAGATGCGGCCGAAGGGGATCTAAAGGCCTTTTCATAATACAGACCACCCAGCCTGACCATCCGGTCTACAGATTCCTTGAAGGCGCCGGCGACGGACTCGGGACGAGGATGCTGGAAGAGAGGAGAATGTTCTCATATCCACCATACTCCAGGATAATCAATATAGTCATGAAGGACTCCAACGGCCCCCGGATCGAGAAGCTATCCCGCGAGCTCTCCGTCGCGGTAGCCGGAGCCCTCGGCACCACAGCCACCCTGATTCCGGCGCCCACCGCCTCCCACGTCATGGTAGTAGGCCCATATTCCCCGGCACCCGACCGCCTGGCCGGACAACACATCCGGCACATACGCGTATCCCTGCTCAAGGATGCCAACCTTACCAAACGGAAAGAGGCCCTCAAGGCGGCCACGGAGTCTTTCGCCAGGGAGAAGTCCTGGGCGGGGCACATCATACTGGATGTCGACCCGGTCTAGCCGTTCCCAACGATTCTTGGCAGGATTTATGAGGGGAAATGAATAATATTTTTTAACTTTGTGAGTTCAGATACATCTATTCAGAAACACACGGTACCGTATGGGAAAAGTCATAGCAATAGCGAATCAGAAGGGCGGGGTGGGCAAAACCACTACCGCAATCAACCTCGCGGCCTCGCTGGCAGTACTTGAGAAAAAGGTGCTTATCATCGATGCGGATCCGCAGGCGAACACCACTTCCGGTCTCAACTTCTCTCCCGAAGACGACCAGAAGAGAACCGTGTACGAACTGATGATCGGCAAGATAGATGTCCACGACGTCCTGATCCAGACCGAGATATCCAACCTCCACCTCATCCCCTCCCATATCAACCTGGTCGGCGCCGAAATCGAGATGCTCCCCATGGAGAACAGGGAATCGGTCCTCAAGGAAAGAATAGCTCCGGTGAGGAACGATTACGACTACATCATCATAGACTGCTCCCCTTCACTCGGCCTCATCACGGTCAACGCCCTGACCGCCGCCAATTCGGTACTTATTCCCGTACAGCCGGAATTCTTCGCCCTTGAAGGCCTGGGCAAGCTCCTGCAGACCATCAGGATCGTGCAGAAGGGAGTCAACCCCGGCCTTACCATCGAAGGATTCCTGGTCACAATGTTCGACGGAAGGACGAAGGTCCATTCCCAGGTCCTCGCCGAACTGCGCGAGCATTTCAAGGACATGGTTTTCAATACCATAATAACCAGGAACATACGCCTTAGCGAGGCCCCCTCGCACGGCAAGCCCATCATACTGTATGACGTGATGAGCAACGGTACCAACAACTACCTCAACCTCGCCGGCGAGGTGATGAGCCGCAACGAAACCCCCATCGACCAATGAGCAAAGAGCAGAGAGGACTGGGCAGGGGCCTTGGAGCCCTTCTGGGAGAGAATGCCGACATCAACTCCCTCCGTAAGCCCGTCGGATATGTAAACAAGGAGATAGCCGGGGCCAGGGAGCCCCAGGACACATCGGACATCATCAGGATTCCGGTGGACATGATCGAGCCGAACCCGTTCCAGCCCCGCAAGTCCTTCGACAGCGAGGCCCTGGAAGAACTGGCTGACTCCATCAGGACCTTCGGACTCATCCAGCCCATCACCGTCAGGAAGAAGTCCGGCAACAGATACCAGATCATCAGCGGCGAGCGACGCTACAAGGCCTGCATGAAGGCCGGGCTTGACATGATCCCCGCATACATCAGGGATGCCAACGACCAGGGGATGCTTGAGATGGCCATCGTGGAGAACATACAGAGGGAGAACCTCGACCCAATCGA
>CACXFP010000042.1 GCA_902766985.1 uncultured Bacteroidia bacterium
CAGTAATCTCCGCTGCCGGCAAGGTAACGGAGCAGGGGGAGGAAGAACATCACTCCCAGGAAGGCCAGGAGGGTGAAAATCACGAAATACTTCATTCCGTCCCTCAAGGTTTCGGGACTGTTCTTGTCCCTGCTGCCGTTGAACACTATGGGCTCGTATGCATAGCGGAACGCCTGTGTCATCACGGACATTATGAGGGCGATCTTGGCGCAAGCCCCGTAGATGCCTAGCTGGACCTTCCCTTCTTCTCCCGGCACGAGCCAGGGATACAGGATCTTGTCCGCCACCTGGTTGAGGATTCCCACTATGCCGAGAAGGAGCAGGGGCCAGGTGTAGGAAAGCATGCGCCTGGCCAGCCGTCCGTCCCAGCCATGGAACATGCCCTTGATTTCAGGGATGAACAAAAGGGATACCGCGGTGGTGCAGATAAGGTTGATGAAGAAGATAAACCCTACGCCATAGTCGAACCTCAGCCACGCAGTCTCCAGGGAAGGCATGGAAGTGAAGAGTTTCGGCAGCAGGACGAAGCACACCACGTTAAGGATGACGTTGGGGATTATGAAGGCGAATTTCAGCGAGACGAACCTCAGGGGCCTGCCCTGTTGCCTCAGGCGGCTGAACATGATTGCCTGGAAGGCGTCCTGGGCCACGATTACCGCCATGCAGCCTATGTATTCGGGGTGCGCGGAATAGCCAAGGGCACCGGAGAGCGGACGCAGAAGGCCGAGGACCAGGGCGATGAAGACCAGGCAGACACCCCCGACGAGGCGGAGGGTTGTGCTGTAAACCATCCTGTCGTCCTCTCCGTCCTTGTTGCTGAAACGGAAAAGCGTCGTTTCCATTCCGAACGTCAGGAGGGCCAGCAGCAGGGCCGTGTAGGCATACAGGTTAGTAACTATGCCGTAGCCGCCGCTTTCGGCGGCAATATAGTAGGTGTACAGGGGTACGAGCAGATAGTTGAGGAATCTCCCCACTATGCTGCTGAGTCCGTACAGGGCGGTATCTTTTGCCAGCGATTTCAGGTTCATATCCACAAAAATAATTAAATTTGTACCATTATGAAACACAAAATCATCATTGCCGCAGGCTGCATCGTGTTGGCAGCCATCGCGGCCGGCTGCGGCGGCCGTTCAAAGAAAGCCGATGCCGCAGCAGCGGATGCGGCCCTGAAGGCGGAGCAGGATTCCATCGCCGCACTTGCTGCAGATAAACAGAAAAAAGCAGAAGAAATCATGAAGACACTTCCCGAAGAGCCTGTATTCGACATTGTTACGAACATGGGCACAATCAAGGTGAAACTGTATTCCAAGACCCCTAAGCATCGCGACAATTTCGAGAAGCTTGCCTTGTCGGGCTACTATGACGGCCTCCTTTTCCACCGCGTCATCGACGGATTCATGATCCAGGGCGGAGATCCCAATACTCGCGACAAGTCGCCCGAAGGAATCGCCAAATATGGCCAGGGCGGTCCCGGATACACGGTCCCTGCCGAGTTCATTCCTGAATACAGGCACAAGAAGGGGGCTCTCGCAGCCGCCCGAAGGGGTGATGCCGCCAATCCCATGAAGGAGTCCTCCGGATCCCAGTTCTATCTCGTCCAGGATGAGAACGCCTGCGCTCAGCTCGACGGAGCCTACACGGTGTATGGAGAAACGATTGAAGGCCTTGACGTGATCGACAGGATTGCTATAGTTGCCACCGACGGACGGGACCGTCCTGTGAGCGATGTAGTTATCAAGAAGATAATGCTTGATAAATAGGACATTAAAAGAGTAAAACCGGCCAGAAAAATCTCTTGATTGCAAATTATTGGCATGGTACTTGCAATAATTTCAATCGAATAGTTTTTTCATAGGTTAAGTTTTAGGTTAGAATTGCGACGCCCTCCTGATGAGAATCACGAGGGCGTCAATCATTTATGTATGTGTCGATGGCCGGGCCTTACAGCGGTCTGTAATTATAGCCCAGTTTCTCCATCAGCTTCAGATGCTTTCCCAGCTTCCCGGTGAAGCGTCCGTAATCCTTGTTGGCCGGCGCGCACCACTGTACTTCGCTCAGCGCCTGGAGACGGGGGATCAGCATATAGAAGAGTTCCTTGTCATTGCGGATATACTCGGTCCACATGTTGGCTTGGACTCCTGTGATATGTGCTGTCGTCCCTGCGTCGAAGCCGTCCAGGGGTTCGTAGTTGTAAAGGTTTTCCGCATCGTAGAATTTAGAGCGGGCATATCCTGCACCGACGAAGGTCTCCCTGTCGTTCTCTCCTTGCTTGTAGTCGAGGTAGCAGTAGTCAGTGGGCGACATGATTACGTCGAATCCCATTCCGGCGGCCTGGATTCCGCCCTTCGTGCCCCTCCAGGACATCACCGTAGCACCTTCGGCGAGATCCCCTTCGAGGATTTCGTCCCAGCCGATGATCTTCCTGCCCTTGGTCTCCAGATAATCCTGCACCCTCTTGGTGACATAATTCTGAAGCCTCTGCTCCTTGGTGGCTCCGTCTCCGTCCTTGATGCCGAGTTCAGCTATCTTTGCCTGGCAGACGGGGCATTTAGCCCATTCTTTCTTAGGGCACTCGTCACCGCCGATATGGAGATATTCGCTGGGGAAGAGTTCGCAGATTTCGTCGAGGACGTTGAAGAGGAACTCGAAGGTGCTTTCCTTGCCTACGCAGAGCACCTGGTCGGACACGCCCCATTTCGTCCATACTTCATAAGGGCCTCCGGTGCATCCGAGCCAGGGGTATGAAGCCATGGCTGCGAGCATGTGGCCCGGAAGGTCGAGTTCGGGGATGACGATGATGCCGAGTTTCCCGGCATAGGCGACGATGTCCCTGATCTGGTCCTGGGTGTAGTAGCCTCCGTAGCGGATGCCGTCGTTCTTCCTTCTGTCGTAGGTCTGCTGGGTGCCGCTGCGGAAGGCGCCGACCTCGGTAAGGAGGGGATATTTCTTTATCTCGATCCTCCAGCCCTGGTCTTCGGTAAGATGCCAGTGGAAACGGTTGATCTTGTACATGGCGGCCACGTCAAGGAACTTTTTGACCTCTTCGACCGAATAGAAATGCCTTGCGCAGTCGAGCATCAGTCCGCGATAGGCGAACCTGGGGCTGTCCTGGATGGAACAGCACGGGATGGTTACCTTGCCGGAAGCCTTCTCACCGGTGAAGATTCCGTCCGGAAGCAACTGCTTGAGGGTCTGGATCGCGTAAAGGAAACCATTGTAGCCGCTGGCCTTCACGACAGCGTTCTTCGGTGTGACATGGATGGTATAGGCCTCGTTCTGGAGTGAGGAATCCAGCAGGAAAATGAATCCTTTCACCTGGTTCCTGGAAAGGGCCCGGTCCAGGCCGACTGGGGTGGCGAAGGAATTGTTCCTTCCGGCAAGGAGGGAAAGCCGGGAGGAGAATACCCTTATGAGGTCGAGAGTGTTCCTGTCCAGGGCGGGATCGCAGTTGAAGGTGGCTCCGGAGGCCTTGAAACTGCCTTTTCCGACTTCAACTTTCTGGGGCTGGGGGATGATGTCCAGCGATGCGGTTTCGGCCAAGGCGGTTCCGCCCGCGAGAGCCATCACCGTTGTCAATGCGATAGAGAAGAGTTTCATTTGAATCAAATTTTTGTCAATATAATAAAAAACCGGCTATTCCCCCAAGGACGATGATCAGAATAGGGTCGGCCTTGAGGAAAAGTGAGGATAGGAGGGCTGCCCCGAAGAGGGCCCAGCTCTTCCAGTCGGGAAAGTTCTCGGCGATCACTTCGATCCCGGGCTGTGACAGGAGGGGAGTCCCGCTCCATGAGACATTGATGATAAGGATGACAGCCGCCGCTCCGATGAGACCTACCACGGCAGGCCGGAGCCAGTCCATGACTCCTTCGAAGAGTATGTTGTGGTTGAACTTGTTGTAAAACTTCACCAAGGCAAGTACGATCAGGAAGGAGGGCAGGACGACTGCAAAGGTGGCGGTAGCCGACCCGAGGACGGCCATGAGGTGGCCCGCCCCTGCGTTTTCTATCACCTGATAGCCGACATAGGTGGCGGAATTTATCCCGATGGGGCCGGGGGTCATCTGCGAGATGGCCACGATGTCCGTGAATGCGCTCTCGCTTATCCAGCCGTGGACGCTGACAACCTGGGCCTGTATCAAGGAGAGCATGGCGTATCCTCCCCCGAAAGTGAATGCCCCGATCACAAAGAAGGTCCAGAACAACTGGAGGTAAAGGATACCGATGTCCATCATATCCGTCCCTCCTTCTTTTCTTTTAAATAAGTGAAGGCCAGGGCCAGAATGATCAGCACCAGCAGTATATAGATAGGTGAAAAATGCAGGAAGGCCACCAGCACAAGGCAGAGGATGGATATGAGCCAGGCCCACCAGGTCCGGTTGTTCTTCCTGGCCATGTTGATCATCGGGACGGCTATCAGTGAGACCACCACAGGCCTGATTCCCTTGAAGATCCTGATTACCACCGGATTGTCTCCGTAATTGGTGAAGAGCATCGCGATCAGGAGGATGATGGTGAACGAGGGGAGGACTGTCCCGAGGGTTGCCACGACACTGCCGCGTATCCCCCTCATCTTGTATCCGGCGAAGATGGACATGTTGACGGCCATAATCCCCGGGGCGCTCTGGGCAAGGGCGATGATGTCCGGGAGTTCTTCGGAAGACAGCCAGCCCCTCTTCTCAAGTTCCTTCTGGATCAGGGGAATCATCGCATAACCGCCCCCTATGGTGAATGCTCCTATTTTTACGAAGACCAAAAAAAGCTGCCAGAGTGAAACCATGGGACAAAGATGGAACAATTTTTCAAAAAAGTAACGAATTTTTTTTGAAAGACGAAAAATGTGTTTATCTTTGCAGCCCGTTTCCGAAAGGACCGGGACAAGATCTTTGAAAATACTGAAGGATTAGTACAAGCAAGCAAGTACAAACAAGTACCGAAAACAAACGAGAGCGTCAATTCTTGTTAAAATTGGATTGATTATTATTGATCCGGAAGAGAACGAGTTACAGGGACAAGCTAAGAGATAATAATATACAAAGAAGAGTTTGATCCTGGCTCAGGATGAACGCTAGCGGCAGGCTTAACACATGCAAGTCGAGGGGCATCGCGGG
>CACXFP010000043.1 GCA_902766985.1 uncultured Bacteroidia bacterium
AAGGAGATCGCGAAGGGACTCGATGCCGAGTTCTACTTTGCCCGTCCGTACCACTCCTGGGAACGTGGCGCAAACGAAAACACGAATGGACTGATACGCCAATACATCCCGAAAGGTACGGACTTCAGCGAACTGACCGACGAGATGCTTGCCGAGATAGAATGGAAACTAAACCACAGGCCCCGTAAGTCGCTAGGTTACAGGACCCCGTTGAAATATTGTAAACAATTATTTAACTTTGACTTTTGAAGTGTGTTGCACTTCTAATTAGAATTCACCGTAACCTATTCACAATGAACGGGAGAATCTTTGCCTGGATAATCGCCTTCCTGCTCCTGGCCTTGCCGGTCCGTGCCCAGCAGGACCTGATGCAGGACACCTGGGTGGCCACCGACGCCGTCGGGAGGCATATGCCCACCGCCGATGAAATAGGTCCCCGACCCGAAAAACGCCGTTTCGTGGGGATGTTCTATGTCACCTGGCACAATAGTGCGTATAACCGTATTTATTCCGGACTGTACGACAGGGATGTGACGAAAATCCTCGCCGCTCATCCCGATGCACGTCTCAGGGACGACATCTACTGGCCCGACGGCAAGGACCTGCCGGCCTACAACTATGACTCTTATCATTGGGGAGAGCCGGAATACGGTTATTTCATCAGTACGGACCGTTTCGTGATACGTCACGACATTTCGATGCTTTCGGATGCCGGCGTGGACGTGCTGATCCTTGATGTCACCAACGCCTATCTGTATTGGGATGCGTGGGATGCCATCTTTGAGGAGCTGGAGACGATGAAGCAGGCGGGCAATCCCGTCCCACAGGTCTGTTTCTGGGCCTTCAACTGTGACGTTATAACCGTTACCCAGAAGATATTCGAACGTTATTACAAGCCAGGACTGCACAGGGACCTGTGGTTCTATTGGGACGGTAAACCCCTGTATCTCACCAATTTGCAACCCGGAAAGGACGCCGCGGGAAAAGTGTACCCGAATGTCAATCCCAACTACGACCCCAAGGCCGCGACGGATCCGTCCAATCCCCACTATGGGGATCCGGATTATGCTAATGAGTTCTATGAGGACTACACCGCCGAGGTGAAGGATTTCTTTACGTTCAGGAATATGTGGTGGGGGTCTTACGAATGGTTCGGGGAGCGTTATATCGGTACGGAGGACAACTGGTGTTTCGGCTATCAGATGGACAGTCCGGTCATCGGATTGATGAAACCGTGGCAGAGGGCGTCCACCCATAAGGGAATATATGAACAGATGGCAGTGACTCCAGCCCAGCATTCGAGCAGCATGACAGGCAAGTGCTGGAGGCCCTGGATAGGGGAGCCGGAACTTGATGACAGGGACCTTCCCGTAAAGACTTATGTGCCCTGGCTCGGCAAAAGCGTCGAGAATCCCCAGATATACGGAATCTACTACCAGGACAGGTGGAATGACGCCCTTGAGGTCGACCCGGATTTCATATATCTGAACGACTGGAACGAGTGGATCGCCCTGAAGTTCTCTAAGAATCACGTTGACGAGTCCGTAAGGCATATCATGCCTAAGGATTTCTCTTTCCTCGGCAGGGATGACAACCAATTCATTTTCGTCGACCAGTACAACGAGGAGTTCAACCGTACCCTTCAGCCGACGAAGGCACTCTCATCCGACAACTATTATATGCAGACGGTCCAGAACATAAGGAGATATAAGGGTGTGAGGCCGATCCCGGTCAACAAGGGGCTGAGGAAGATAAGGATCGACGGCAGTTTCGATGACTGGAAGGACGTGGAGGTGAAGTACTTCGATACAAAGGGAGACGTGATCCACCGTGATTCCCCAGGATACGGCAGGTTGCATTACAGGGACTCGTCGGGACGCAATGACATCGTGGAGTCGCGCGTTGCCGTCGGAGTCAAGGATTTGTTCTTTTATGCGAAGGTGGACGGTTTGCTTACTCCTTCCACCGACAGGAACTGGATGCTGCTGCTCATCGATGGGGACAAGGATGCCGGGACAGGCTGGTTCGGCTACGACTATCTCGTCAATTACAGCGTGAAGGACAGGACAAGGACCATGCTGATGAAATATGACGCTGATGCGGGGGAGTGGAAGGAGGTTGCCGAGGTTCAGTACCGCTGCACAGGCGGTGAAATAGAGGTAGGTGTCCCCAGAAAACTGATAGGGATGTACGCAAAGGACACGATCGGTTTTGACTTCAAATGGTGTGACAACCCCGACGGCCTTGATGACATTATAACAATCTGTACGACCGGAGACACAGCGCCTAACAGACGGTTCAACTATCGGTTCCTATGGGGAGCATGAAAGTGCTGTAGAAGTGATTCTACGGCACTTTATTTTTATTTTTGCACCACGGTTGCACCACAGAACTTACCCTTTACCTTTATGACAGATATTTTCCGGTGTGAGGGGTGTCTCTCCTCATCCTAAACATTAAAGAATAGGACTATGGGACAAGGCTTTATGTTCACTGATTATTATCAATTGATTTCATAATATCTGTTTCAGTCCTCTGACGAAGTATTTCTTCTAATTCCTTCCCTTCTGCATTTTTAAACCAGATATAACGATTGATATTCGAATACCTGGCTTTAATACTTTGAAAAAGGTTTTTTTTCACTGCGAAAAACTGGCAGGTCAATGCTTCCTCTGGCTGGCATTTGATAATACCGCTGACATCAATGTCTCGTCTACAACCTATCAAACGAGTAGAATTCAAAATCTCATCATAATAATCCTTTCCTCGCCAATCGGAGCCATAAAGATGGCAGAAGTAGCATGAGCGTATATCATAGCCTCGATCAAGAGCAATTGCATTACAATAGATCCAAAAATCGTTTGTAGAATAAAACTCGTTACGACTGCAGACAATTTCAAAAAAAGATTTTGAATAGTGCTTCGTCCTGAAGTTACTGCAGAAAACAGATTTAATCCCGCTGATATGCATCAAATTGGGCTCTCCAACATCAGCATATGGATATTGGACATCGCCATCAAAGGATTCGTGTATGCCGTCAATTGTTCGCATTTAAGACAGGATATTAGTTGAGTATTTACATTGTGGATAATTGGAGCAGCCGTAAAATCGCCCGTGTTTCCCATTTCGAATTACTAATTGGCCGCCACATAATGGGCATTTACCAGAAGCTATAGCAGCATCTCTCCGCACCATATTGCGGTGGATACACTGTCGAGAGTGTATCTAACATCGATTTCCACTGCGGGATAGCCGTATCTTGCAGCCATTTCAACCCCTGCCGGGCAATTCTCGTTGATATAGAATTCATCTCCGTCCATCAGCCATCAGCCACGGTGCGCCACGACCATCGGAAGTTAGGCAGATTCCCTGCATCCTGAAAGGAAAAGGACCGCCAGTATGCAGGTGAAAAGCGTATTATTCATAAAGTATGATTATATATTCATTTACTGAATTTCTTCTCAACAACCTTCCTATACTTCCTTGAGACGGGAAGCGTGGTAGCACCTACGGAGACGAGATCCGGGAAAACCAGGGACGCATACTCCACATTGACAAGATAGGAACGATGGATCCTGAGAAAGCCGTCTCCAAGCTGCTCCGACCACCGTAAAATACCCATCTTGTTACGATATGATTCTCCTGAAGCCGTCACGATCCTTACTTCCGTATCGTTGGATTCGATGTAAACTATGTCCGAGACCTTGATGGAGACGCTTTTCCTGTTGGAGAAGAAAGAGACGGTCCCATCTGAAGAAGGGTATCTAACCTGGAGCCATCTGCCCCAGAAATAGTCAGCTACTGAGAGACTTATCAAAACAATCTCCAGGAGGACGGCGATAATGAGGCCCTGAGGCTTCGCCCCCTTGCCTACGAAGCCAGAGTCCATCGGACCACCCCCATACAGAAGCAGGACTAAAACAAAGAAAAAAACTGTAACTACACCGAGGATGGCAAGGCAAATGTAGACCCTATGCATCTTATCCTCCATTTTGTGCATAAAGAACTCCAGGGTGACAACGACAAGACTGGAAATCAGCAGAAAAACAATAGTTTGAGATATGGAGTAATCCAAATCCAGAAGAGCGGCGACAGCCAGGACGGCCGCCAGGATCCAATACAATATTCTCCATATCAATCTCATTACACTTCAAATTGATACACACATGTCATCCAAATGCTGTATAATGCACAAAATCAGAGCAACAGTGGGATTTGACTTCTCAATAATGGGTTTCTACTTTGGAATTTACTCAATCACAAAGTTACATTTGTATTTAGTAAAATACAAGTGGTTTTTTTTATAATTTCCATATGCAAGCTTTCGCCCCACAATCCGACATAAAGTGCCCTTACACCCCTCCCCGATTCTCCATTGTCGACCTAAATGCAAACGTTTCCATACTTCAGGAATCTGAAACCGGGTTTACGACCATAGACTGGGGTAGGGATCCGAAAGAACTGTAAATAATAGTTTCAATACGTAATAATTATTCATTTATTATTCACACTTTTCCAGTAATGAAAAAGCACTTCAGACCGATTCCCCTGGCCTTGGGCATTTTTTCGATCGCCATGGGATTCCTTCTTCTGTCTTCCTGCGCGAAGGAACTGACATCCGACATCCCGGACGACGATTCCGTGGAGATGATCATCAAAGTCGGAACTGATACAAAAACAGCAAACAACGGAGACAAGACCCAGTGGATCGAGGGTGACGAACTGACCGTCATCCACTCCTCCAACGGAAATGACTTCTGGTATTCCTATTTCTCCTGGTACGGAGCCAATGCATTCTCCGGAAAGGTGAACAGGCTGTCTTCGGAAAACGACTGGTATGCCGTCTACCCCTACAGGGAACAGAATGTCTCAGCCAAACAAATCAACCTGACTTTCCCTTCCTTACAGACACAGACAGGCAATGACAACAAGGAGCATTTCGCCGGAGAGCAATTCCCTATGTTCGGCAAGAAGAAGGGAGTGGCCCGCACCGAAGAACTGAGCCTTCAGATGCAGAACATCCTGGCGGCTTCCGAATTCAAGGTCAAGAACACTACCGACAGCCCGATTATCGTAAAGTCAATCGAGTTCACGGCCACCTCCCCCATTGCCGGAGCCTTCTCCATTGACCTGACCGGAGACAAACCCGTCCTAACGGCAGGTACCGGCGCTTCCTATAAAGTGAAGTTGTCCATAACCGATGGTGATGAAGTCCCAGCAGGGGAAACAGGCTATTTCTACATGGCCGTTGCACCGTTCGAGGCGCCAGCCGGAAGCGAGCTGACCGTCAAGACCGTGGCGGTTCACCCTTCCGATCCAGGCACTTCATATACCTATGATTATACTATAACCCTTGATGAAGCAGCCTCTTTCTCCTCCGGCCTCGTCAAGTCCATAAACGTCGCCTTCGATGATTCAAATACACCGGATCCCGGTACTGGCGGCGAGGTTCCTCTCGAACCGGGCGAACAACCTGAAGACGGCGTCTATCTGCTTGTGTATGTAAACGGGGAAAACAGCCTGGCTTTCGCTCCTATGGTGGACCAGCAATCCAACAATTACGCAATTCCCGTGACGGTGATCGGCAACGAAGTCGTTCCCAAAGCCGGTCAGGACCTGTCCCGTTATGCCGTAACCATTGAGAATACAGGAGAGAAACACGCCTGCGACGGTGAATCCTGGGCCTACAATGTCACGAATGCCGATGGCTATTATGTCTTCTACTCCTCCGACGGCGGGAACTCCGACGCCGCAATCCAGATCAAAGAAAACAACGAGATGTCGAGCGGCGGCACCAAGTATTACCACACGTTCGTTCAGGCAGAAGACGGCATCCAGATCAGGAGCGCCCAGAATTCCAGCGGAGCATACCAATACCTCCTAACCTACAGTGACGGAACAGGTTTCCACTACAGCAGAGACGAAAGCGACCAGGGGAAGAAACTCCACCTTTATACGTTGGGTCATAAAGAGAAACAGACTCTCGTTTTCTCCCAGACAAGCGTCACTTATGATTTCGATGCCGGCGGAGACTTCCCCGAACCAACACTTTCCGGAAATATGACCGACGTCACCTATTCGTCCAGCGACGAATCTGTGGCTGAAGTGAATCCTTCTACAGGAGAGGTGACTATCAAAAAAGCCGGATACGCTGAGATTATCGCAACCGCCGAGGCGGATGACACCTATTTCGGTGCAACGGCCAGTTATACCATAACGGCCACGACCAATGCTGCTACGACGTTCTATCGCGTGACTGAATTCACTGCCGGCCAGCAGTACCTGATTGTGTCCGGAGGAAAGGCGCTGGCAAACAATAACGGCAGCATCGCTAGTGTCGATGTATCCTCTACGGGCGACGTGATCCAGGTTGCCGACGCATCATCTTTGACCTGGACTGCTGCAAGCGGAAGCGTCAGCGGCGTCACGCTTGTCAACGAAGGAAAGTATATCCAGCGCGGATCCAGTTCCAGCGGCAAGCCTTCTGTAGGTAACGCCCCGAGCAACAACAACTATTATTTCTGGACATACGACGCTTCCAACAGCTATATGTCTACCGCTAACGGCACTACCTATTATCTTTATTACAGTTCCGGTTGGAGTCAGAGCAGTTCTGCGTCGAGCAGCCACACCGTTACCATCTACAGCACAACCAAGCCCAAGTCATCGCAGACACTGAGCTTCAACAGCGCCAGTATAATCTGGACCATCGGTGAGGGCTACTCGGTTGGTTCAAGTTACGCTTTCCCGCAGACGGTGTCCGGCAACATCACGCCGGTGACTTACTCTTCTTCCAACACGAACGCCGCCACCATCGACGGTGACAGGATTACGATCACAGGCATCGGTTTGACCACCATCAAGGCCAGAACCGAAGGTAATGACGATTACGCCCCCGCCGAAGCTTCCTACACCCTCAGAATCAGGGAGCAGGTCTCCGGCGACTTCGTCGACCTGGGAGTGTTCAATCTCGAGAATCAGAAAGTCAAGAATTTCTTGGACGCTGCTGCAACGCAGTATACAGATACCAATTATGAAAAGGTTGGGCAGACCAATGCCCTCACTATCGTCGCCAACTATGCCACCTCTGTTCCGACTTACAGTTCCAGCGGCAGCGGCTGGGGAGGAGAAACGTTAGTGCATACGGAAGACCGCATTGACGTTCCCAATCCTGTGACTATTGAATGGGAGACACCGAGTTCCGGAACCACCACCATTACAATTTTTGCCGACCAAAGCCTCACTGAGGACATCTGGACCCAGACTACGACAAGTGGCAAGACATCCGACGTTGTTTACAACCTGATTCCAGGTGAGACCTATTACTGCACGGTCGAGGATAGTTCCGGTTTACTCTTGAAGGGGACTTTCACCACAGAAGGCCGCCGCCGTATGATCAGGCTAAGTGACCGTGATGGAGCATATGATAGAGCCAACAACTTCCGCGATCTCGGTGGTATGGTCACCGCCGATGGAAACAAGAGAATCAAATACGGCTGGATATTCCGCGGCACCAATCTCAATAGTACGACCGATGCGGAGCAGGATGTCATGGCCAATTATCTGAACATCGGATGGGACATCGATCTACGCCAGAGTACAGAGGGTAGCGAAGCCTTTGCAAGCAAATACGGTGTTACATATGTTATGTGTGACTATAATGCTTCAATCTCTGCATTGACGTCTGACGTCAACAAGGTCAAAAAGACAGTGATGGCCTATATCAATGCAGCAAAGGCAGGAAAGGCATCCTATTTCCACTGCCGTATCGGATCCGACCGCACCGGCTATTGGGGACTGCTGATAGAAGGATTGCTTGGCGTGTCCGTCAAAGATTGCTCCATTGATTATGAGTTGACTAGTTTCGCTAACGGTGTGACCAGCGGAAACAGGACACGTAACTCCGGTCTGTTCAAAGACGGAATGGACTTCTTCAAGAACAAGAATTATTATAACGGCAACCTTGAGGACACAATTACCCAATATCTTACAAATGAGATTGGAATCTCAATTGAAGACATTAATGCCTTCAAGAACATCGTCCTCGAAGATATTTAGACAGATCATTTAATCATAATAGAGTATTAACCTTCAAATTATTTTTATTATGGAAACGAACAAAACCGTTTACACCCAGCCTCAGGTTGAGGAAATCAAGTTGGAAAGCGAAGGCATCATGGCCGGAATGGAGTCCGGTGGTGAAGAGATCATTGGCTAACGTTTCCCTTCAGAGATGAAAAAAACATTTTTTATGCTGGGGCTGCTCTCCGTAGTGGCCATGGCATCCTGTGACAAACGGGAGGATTCGGGACCGAAGACGACCCCGGATTCGAGTTTTCGTGGAATGATTGAAGAAATTGTCCCCGACGTTTCGTCAAAAGCATTCGCGACTGTGGATGATAATTCCGTCTATCATCTTTTCTGGAACCGCGGAGACCGTGTAAGTATTTTTTATACCAGGACATATAACAGACAGTATGAGTTCCTGGACAGGGATGGTACGACCGCGGGAGAATTCGAAAGGGTAGGTACAGATCCGGCCCATATTACTGAACAGGATATTGAAACCGGCTTCGATTATGCCATATATCCCTACGACAGGGACAATGCCTGCTCTACTACCGGCAAGCTGACTGTCGTGATTCCGGAAAGACAGGAATTCTACAACGATAAACGGGGCGTAGGCGTCCGTCCCCTAATGGTCGCCCAGTCCGCAACCGGTGATTTCTTTTTCATGCATGCAGGTGCATATCTCGGCATAATGTTGAAGGGCGACGGTGTCGCGGTCAAGTCCATAACCTTCCAAGGAAAGAATTCAGAAATCATAGCAGGATACCCTGAGATTACTTTCGTAGATGGGGAACCCACTATGAGATTCAAGGAGGAGGACCTTGACAATGGTGATACCATAACGATGGAGTTTGACACCCCCGTCGAACTGGATGCAGATACGGAAAAACTGTTTTGGCTGAATCTGCCTGCCATAACCCTGGAAAACGGTTTTAACATTACCGTCAAGACTCCGAGCGGAGGGAGTTATACAAGGGAAATAGCCAGGTCGTTTACCTTTAAGAGGAAGACCTTCTACAAAATTTCCGCTGAAGTAGTCATAGAGTCCACGCCCGTTAGCTCTGTATCGCTGGACAAGGAGGAACTTACTTTGAACGTAGGGGAAGAAAAGACCCTGGTGGCGACTGTGTTGCCGGAAGATGCCGATGACAGGAGCGTGACATGGTCCAGCAGCGACGGGAACGTGGCTACGGTTGACACAGATGGTAAAGTCACCGCAGTGGCCGCAGGAACGGCGGACATCACTGTCACAACCAACGACGGCAGCAAGACAGCAGTATGCGCCGTTACGGTCAATGACGTGATCTCCTACAGCATGACGATAACCCCCGCCGAGGCTGAAATCAACGCCCTCGATCAACAGGATTACACAGTCACGCTGACTACCGTTAAGAACGGTGTATCCACGGACAGCCAGGTAGAGGCAACCTTGACAAGCAGCGACACGGATGTTGCTACCGTCTCCGGGCTTACAGCCACAGGAGTCAAGGGAGGAACGGCCACCATCACAGCTTCCTATACCCCGGAAGGATCCTCCGAAGCGGTTACCGCCGAGGCTTCCCTGACTGTAAAGGATGTTATTTCCTACAGCCTTTCCATAGACCCGGAAGAAGCCTCCGAGATAATCATCGGCAGCACCAGGGAATATATCCTCACGCTGACCACCACGACCAACGGCGTCGACGCTACTTCCGTTGTAACAGCCGATGCCACCTGGTCCAGCAGTGAAGACACCGTCGCCACTGTCTCCGCCGGCACCGCCACAGGTGTAAAGGAAGGAACTGTGACAATCACGGCGACTTATACTACCACCGATTCCCAGGAGCTCACCGCTTCTGCAGAACTGACAGTCAACAAGAAGCCGAATCAGGCAGGTGACCCGACACCGATTGAAGACGATGTTTTTTAACAGATAATACGGAATGAAAAAATATATATCCTATCTTCTGACCTTTGCGCTTCTGGTCCCGGCCTTCGTTTCCTGTACCGAGGAACTCCAGGACAACAGTCCCAGGAGAAGCCATAAGCACACGGTCTATTTCTCCGCTGTCGACCAGGTTACCAAGACCGGCCTGTCGATCGATGGCACTACAGTCAATCCGGACTGGAGGAAAACGGACAATAACAATGTCCATTTCTTCGAGATGGATGCCAACGCCAATGCAGCATATGGTGTAGCTGACGACATTACCCTCAGCGAAGAAAACCATACCGCCCATTTCAAGGCCGCCATCGATGAAGATATGGTTATCCATATCGATACGGATGATGGGAATAAAGGGGCCAAAGGCACAAGGCTCTCCCCCTTTACCTATGGAGCGGTTGTTGCGAAGAAACCGGGAGAGGCTCTTACGTTCGTGATACCGTCCGAGCAGCATCCCGACGCCGAGACCTTGAAGGATCCCGACGCCGATTTCCTTATCGGCTACAGCCGCAAGTCCTACGACGACCCTTATAACTACGACGACCTTGTCGTAGACCTGTATTTCGACCGCGTGGCCGCCCTCGGTCGCATCTCCCTCTCGAATTTCAAGGGAGACGGTGAAAAGGTCAAGTCCGTCACAGTAAATGCCAACGCCGGCCTGACCGGTTCGGTACCGGCAGCCGGCATCGATTTCAAAAATGCCGCCGTCACCTTCACCCGCGACGAAGGCCCCGGCAGTCTCACGCTATCATATGGAGACGGCGTTGACATCCCCGCCGCCGGTGCATTCGAAGCCTACTTTGTCACCATTCCCGGTAAGGTTTCAATCACCAGCATAGAGATTGTCACCGACCAGTACCGTTACACCAAGGCCATCGACGGAGGCAAGGAGATCACCTTCTCGGCAGAAACCTTCAAGAACATCAACCTCGACCTCGACACCGCGACAGCCGAAGCCGAGGTACCCACCCCGACTGAAGACACCTTCTACCTGGCAGGCGAAATCGTGGCCGGAGAGTCCTATATGATCGTTTCCGGAGATCAGGCGATGACGACTGACGGCTCTACCCTCGGCGTCGTTCCCGTAACCGGTGCCGGAGAGGCTACGATTCAGATTTCTGCTGCAAGTGTTTCCCTCTTCGAGGCTGCAGAGCATATCGAGTATTATGAGGGGACGAGTCCGGCAGGCCACTTTACCCTCAGCAATGGGGGCAAGTTCCTCCAGCGTCATTCAGACGGCGGCACCCAGACCGGTGCGATCGGCGACATCCCGGGTACGAAGAAGTACTATGTATGGGAATATGACGGTGAGCATCTGTATCACCTGAGCAGTTCCTCCAACACCTTCTATTTAGGTTATTTAGGAACTGATGACGGTTGGGCCTTCAAATATAACGGGACTCTGCCGGACACATATCTATACACTCTCACCAAACAGCTCAAACTCAGGAATCTCGCTTTCGACAAGGAGAGCGTCACCGTTGTCCTGGGACAGACTCCCGTACTACCTACTCTCACAGGTGTTACCGATGGTATAGCTTACTCCTCCAGCGATACTGCAGTTGCAGAGGTGGATGCTTCCGGTAACGTAACTCCCAAGGCGGTCGGAACCGCGCTCATAACCGCGACGGCAGAAGCAAACGACGAGTACGCCGCAGGCTCGGCCAGCTATGAACTCAAGGTCACTGACGGCAGCGTCACCATCTGGTACAAAGTTGACGAAATTGAAGACAACGGTGAATATCTTATCGTGTCCAATGGCTATGCACTTGACAACAACGGTTCTTCCGGAGGTGCAGCAGTTAAAGTGGATGTTTCTGATGATACTATCCAGTATGAGGCACCGGAAACCATGATTTGGAATGCGACGGCGAGTTCCGGAAAATTCCGCCTTAACAATAGCGGAAAGGTTATCCGGCTTTCCAGCAATTCGTTCCAGATCGGCAACGCCTCCGGTACAGAAAGCAACAATCAATGGAATCTGAACGAAAATGGCTATCTGATGATCTCTGACTACTATTTGTATTATAGTACCAACAACAGCAGATTCTCAGTCAGTACCTCCGCATCAGACACTCATACTGCTTCCCTGTTCAGCAACACGCCTCCTCTCCCTGCCTGGGATATCTCCTATGACCAGGAGACCGCGGAGTATGATCTTTCAACAGGTTCCTGGAATCCCGGTATGCCGGCTCTTACCAGCAGTGCTACCACGATATCCTATGTATCTGAGGACCCGACTGTAGCCTCTGTTTCGAACACCGGTACAGTTACCCCCCTCAAGAGAGGAAGCACTACCATCAAAGCAACGGCTCAGGGTGATGATTCCCACAAAGAGGCTACGGCCAGTTACGTCCTGCGCGTCATCGACAGCAGCGCTCCGCTCAATACATACACTAAGGTTACTTCCACCTCAGGTCTTAAGCCAAATGCTAAGTACCTGCTGGTGTTCGAAGGCATTTCAGGAGATACGGATGGTGATGGAGATCCCAAGGTATTCAAGCCCATACTCTCTCTAGATGAAAAGACTTTCACCAAGAGTACAGGCAATGCGATGGACGTTGAGATCTCGTCCGGCACGATTGCTTCCAATGATTACATAGACTGCCATCTCACGCTGGAATCCGGTTATTATCTCAAAGCCGACGGTGCCAACAGATATCTTTATCCTACCGGCACAAGCGGTGGCAGCGGTACCCTTTCCGCAGAAGCGACGGCTACAAATTCACTGACCATCAGCTTTAGTGATGGCATTGCGCAGATCAAGGCACAAAGTGGCAGCAACTATCTTGTTTGGTCCACGTCAAGCCACTACTTCAGCAGTAACGCCCAAGTATCGGGTTCATACTCTACCGGCATCTGTCTCTACGTCCTTGATGATGGCACGGCGCCTGGCGGCGGGGACGATCCTACTCCGTCCGATAACACCTACTCCCTCGCCACCAGCATAGTAGCCGGCAAGCAGTATCTCATCGTATCAAACGGAAAGGCTCTCCAAAACAACAGTGGTTCTCCTGCTGCCGTCGATATTACGGTAAGCGGCGGTACGATCGAATATGATGCACCTTCCACCGTTCTATGGACTGCAGTTGCCGATGGTGATACGTTCAACTTTACCAACAATGACCAATATCTCAGAAGGCCTTCCAGCGGTTCTTCGGTAGGAATCGGCAACAAGTCAAGTACCGCAGATAACAATCAGTGGTATTATGATGCTGACAATCAGCATGTGACAATAAAGCACACCTCGTCCAGTTCCGGAAGTACAACCACTTACTATCTCAAGTATAATACATCTTGGGACCTTAGTACCAGTACAGGCAATACCCTACTTTATACAAAAGAGCCTTAAGTCAACTCTGATAACGGTTAGTATATAAAGAAATCCCCATTTTCGTGGGGATTTCTTTTTTCAACCATATCAGTCTAGTTGACGCACCGGGAAGGTGAAGTAGGTGTCAGGGAAGGGGAGCCCAAGCGGACAAATTGTCAAAATCGGCAGTTTGTCCGTTTTTTTTGTCTCTTAGGTTTACTGGTCTGAAAAGCAAAACAATTTATTTTTGTTATATTGGTAGCAGGAAATAATAAAGACTATATTATTTTGACTATGGCTAGAGCAATTAAATTCCTTATGATTGCCGTTGTTGCCGGAACAATGGTATCGTGTTGCATGACAAAGAAAGTCAATACCGGGAAGAGCATTGGAGAACTGCCTCCAAACCCTTTTGTCACAAATATCTATACGGCCGACCCTTCTGCCCATGTGTGGAGTGACGGGCGCCTGTATGTTTATCCTTCCCATGACGTGGATCCTCCCCGAGGCTGTGATCTGATGGACAAGTACCACGTGTTCTCCACCGACGATATGGTGCACTGGAAAGATCACGGAGAGATTCTCAATTCATCACAGGTGGAGTGGGGCAGGCCTGAGGGTGGCTTCATGTGGGCACCCGACTGTGCCTACAAGGACGGCAAGTACTATTTCTATTTCCCCCATCCCAGTGGAAGCGACTGGAACAACACGTGGAAGGTGGGAGTGGCCATCAGCGACAAGCCTGACCGCGACTTCAAGGTGTGGGGATACATAAAGAACATGGGCGACGAGTTTGCCATGATTGACCCCTGCGTTCTAGTTGACAGCGACGGACAGGCATACTTCTACTATGGCGGTGGAGGACGGTGTGTCGGGGCAAGACTGAAAGACAACATGGTCGAGCTGGCGGAGCCGCTCCGTAAGATGGAGGGGCTGACTGATTTCCATGAGGCGACATGGGTCCATAAACATGGCGACTGGTACTATCTGTCCTATGCTGACAACCACGTGGAGAATGACCGTGGAGCCAACCGCCTGCACTACGCCATGAGCAAAAACCCGCTTGGACCTTGGGAGTACAAGGGTATCATCTTGGAACCAACTGGCTGCGATACCTCACATGGCTCAATCGTGGAATACAAGGGTGAATGGTTCCT
The DNA here is from genome assembly GCA_902766985.1 of uncultured Bacteroidia bacterium. GTDB lineage: Bacteria > Bacteroidota > Bacteroidia > Bacteroidales > UBA932 > Cryptobacteroides. The sequence goes on from CACXFP010000043.1 coordinate 14,465, forward strand.
TTTTTACCACAACCAGGCATTAAGCGGCCAAGGCAATCTGCGCAGCATCTGTGTAGACAGGCTGTACTACAATTCAGACGGCACTATCCAGTTGGTCAAGCAACATTAAACTTTGTACTGTGAAATCGAATGCAGGGCTCCTGACTAGAAATCCTTCAGGAGCCTTGCGAGCATCGTTTCGACGTCGCTTCCGTTCAGAGGATAGGACGATGCCGTCAATTCCCTCAATGCCATCGCCAGGTTTATCGTGCAGGAGAAGCGGAGGAATTCATTTGACTGGATTACGGCGACACTGAATGCCGGGGCTACATACAGACTGCCTTTCTATGAAAAAATGTCCGTCGGACTGCTGGGTATGTACAAGAAGGATAACATCTTCAATTGGGCGGAGATACGCGGTGCGGTCAGCGCAACGCCGCTGCGTTGGCTGAGTCTCAGCGTGAATGTCGGTTACAATACGTATGGAATGGCATATGGCTTCGCCATGGCTGTCAATACCCGTCCGGTGCGTTTCTTCCTCGGAACGGATGCTTACGTGTTCGAAATGACTCCGCAGTTGATCCCGCTGTACAGGTAGTATTTCGGTTACTCAACTCCCCACGACTTGTTGGGTTCGGGGCCCATTACGAATTTCAGGGTGCCTCCAGCCATGAGGTCGTCGTGGGAAAGCCAGGAATCGGCGTACGGATTGCCGTTCAGGGTTGCTGACTGAATGTAAACGTTTTCGTCTGAATTGTTTTCAGCGATGACCTCGAACTTTTTGCCTTGCCCGAGATCTATGGTGACCTTGTCGAAGGAAGGACTTCCTATCTGATAGACCGGCAGGCCTGGGCAGACGGGATAGAAACCGATGGCGCTGAAGATGTACCAGGCCGACAGCTGTCCGCAGTCCTCGTTGCCGGGAAGGCCTCCCAGCGTCGCCTTGAACTTGTTCTTTACGAGGTCTCGGATGAGCCTCTGGGTCTTCCAGGGCACTCCGGCGTAGTTGTACAGGTATGGGGAGTGCATCGAGAACTCGTCTCCCACATAGTAGAAATCGTTGTCGAAGAACTCGTCAAGCTGCTTTTCAAATTCCTCTGGTCCTCCCATGAACTCGATGAGACCCGGTACGTCGTGGGGAACGAAGAAGGTGATGTTCCTGTAATATGTCTCCCTGTCCCTGTCGGAGCCTACAGCCCAGGTACTTACGGCCTGGTCCTTCGGATCCCTCCAGGAGCCGTCGCTGTTCCTGCCGCGGATAAACTTCGTTTCAGGGTCCAGTACGTTCCTGTAGTTCTTGCTGCGGGCCATGAGCATCTCGTAGAGGTCCTCCCGGCCCATGTCCTTTGCAACCTGTGCTATGCACCAGTCGTCATAGGCGAATTCCATGGTCCGCACGCAGGATTCCCTGTACTTGTCCGTCGGGACATACCCTAGCCTTATATAATCCTCAATGCCCACGCGTGCATCGTAGATTCCGGTCGAGGCGACCGTGGCGTTTTTCATCATCGCTTCCAGGGCCTTGTCCGTGTCGTACCCCCTGAGCCCTTTGACATAGGCATCGGCGATGACGGCATCCCCATGTGTTCCGGTCATTATATTTGAGTAACCGGGACTGGGCCATTTTGGAATCCAGCCACCCTCGTCGTAGCTGTTCAGCAGGCCGGTAATCATCTCCTCGTCCTTTTCAGGATGGAGGATTACCAGAAGCGGATGCAAGGCGCGGAAAGTATCCCATAGGGAATAATCGGTGTACATCAGTCCGGGCATCACGTGGTCGTTGAACGCGCTGTAATGATATCCGTCTTCGGTGAACTTCCTGGGCACAAGGTCTATTCTCTGCATCGCAGTGTAGAAGATCTGTTTGTTCTCTTCGGTCGTTTCCACCTGGATCCTGCTTATGTCCTTGTTCCATATGGCTTTGGTCTCCTGGCAGATCCTTTCGAAGCTCTTCGTCCCGATCTCGTTTGCAAGGTTCTTCCTGGCCTGGTCCATGCTGATGAACGAGGTGCCTACGCGTACTTCCACCACTTCACCTTTCCTTGTGCTGAAAGACACCTGGACCGCCGAGGCGACCGATCCTTTCTCTGCCATCCTGGCAAGCTGCTCCGCGGTTCTGGATTCCGGCTCAAGACAGCCGAACTTCAATGTCGCCAGCCTGGTCCTTTCGAAGTATTCGACCATTACGTCGCAGCTCTCACCGGCCTTGAGTTCAATTGAATACAGGTCCGGAGCGGGACGATGGGTCTTCTTGGAATCCAAAACCATCCCGCCGTTTACATAAAGTTTCGCGTCATCATCCGAGATAACGTAGAAAATGTGCTTTCCGGAAGTCCTTGCCGTGAGCGTGCCTTTGCACCTTACGCTGAAGCGGTCCTCACGGACACCGGGGGCGGGGGAGCCTTCCCACTCGAAATCAACGTCTTCAACCGAGCTGACGAATGCAGGATTGCCTCCCATATCCGTATTGTTGTAAAACTCCATGTTGAATCCGTCCTTGAACATGATGCGGTTGTCGGTGAATTCCGGCTCGGGGACAATGGCGCAGGAAGAGAAGGGCTTGTCCACCCTGGCCACGAAGTAGCAGGCGAATCCGGGGCCTGTATAACCCTGGTTGCCGACCCTCCCGGCATTCGTGATAAATCCTTCAATCTCCTGATTATCAGGTATTACGTGGAAAAAGTTCTTGTATTCGCTTCTCGCATTGTCAATTACGATGCACGCCTCATCCGCTTCCGGGAAGGTGAACCTGAGCATCCCGGAGGAAGAAACGCCGGTAAGCTCTCCTTTAATGCCAGGGTCCTCCAGGTCCACGCTGTAGTAATACGGTGTTGCCGTCTCTCTGTCGTGGGAGTATGATGATTCCCTCTCGTGCGGCCGGACGAGGTCTTTGCTGACAGTGGGGGTTATGGTAAAGGACCCGTATTCTGACATTGACGTGCCATTGGGATAGTGGCTCGCGCGGAAGCCCTGGATCTTCGGCTGGTCGGAGAAATAGCATCTGTCGGTCTTTGCCGTCTGGGGCGAGAGCTGGATCATTGCGTTGGGATGACCTACTCCGGGGTAAACGAACCCTCTGGGCTCTTCGGGCCCGGACAAGGTGGACTGACCCTTCCATGCCTGGGTTCCGATCCTGGTGTCAACATAATCGACCGGAAGCTTCTTTTCCTCTCCCCGGTAACATGAAAGCAAGATGGCCCCGGCTGCCAAGACCAGCGCCGTGCCGATATATGATCCTTTTCCCATAAACCAAATGATTAAACCGTTAACAGCCTTCTGAAACAAAGATAGGAATAATATTGGAATCTTCTTTTCCGGCAGCGGCGGTTTCTTTGGATTAATGGCTGGTATTCATTAATTTTGGAAACGGGAATAATAACAATGGCTTTGAAAATGAGAAAACTGATTGCTGCACTGTTGCTGGCTACCTGTCTGCTGGGATGCAGGCAGGGAAAGGTACGGAAGTCCGTGTTCATCATCATAGACGGCGTACCTGCCGATATGGTGGAGAGGCTCGACCTCCCAGCTTTGCAAGAGATTGCTTCCGTGGGGGCGTATGGACGCAGTTACGTGGGAGGGACCAAAGGAGAGTATGACGAATCGCCTACCATTTCGGCGGTCGGGTATACGGACCTGCTGACGTCCACCTGGGTAAATAAGCACAATGTCCCTGGAAACAGCGACTTGAATCCAAACTACAATTACTGGACGATATTCAGGATAGCACAGGAACAGAAGAAAAAGAATACTACCGGCATTTTTTCCAGCTGGACTGACAACAGGACCGTGCTGGTCGGCGAAGGCAAGCCTGAGACCGGTGGTTTCAAGATTGATTATGTCAGTGACGGTTTTGAACTGGATACTGTGAATTTCCCCCATAAACAATTTGGACGGCATATCTTCGATATCGACGAGCATGTTTCCGAGGAGGCGGCAAAATGCATTAAGGAAAATGCTCCTGATCTCAGTTGGGTCTATCTGTGGTATACCGATGATGCCGGCCATTTTTACGGCAATGGCGAGGCCTTCGACAAGTCGGTCATCGATGCTGACAGGCAGATTGGAAGGATTTGGGAAGCTGTAAAATACCGTGAGGCCAACTTCAATGAAGAGTGGATGGT